>NZ_PIGG01000045.1 GCF_002924445.1 Minwuia thermotolerans | reverse complement strand
AACAAGGGCGAACTGGTTCACGAGTTCAACATCGCCACCGCGGCCATGCATTCGTCCCATCAGGCCGAGATGATGGAGATGATGCAGAAGGGCGTGCTGGGCGCGGACAGGATCCATCACGACAAGATGGGCGAGCACGGCATGCGCCACGATCACGCCAACAGCATCCTGCTGGAGCCGGGCGAGAGCGGTGAGGTCGTCTGGACCTTCGACACGGACGCCGAACTGGAATTCGCCTGCAATGTACCCGGGCATTACGAATCCGGCATGAAGGGCCCGATCCGGCTGCACCAATGATCGCTCTTCATCCGAAACAGGGAACACAACACATGCGCAATTTCGCAATCGCGCTCGCCGCGGCAACGCTCGTCCTGGGCGCCGGCGCCGGCGCCGTCTCGGCGGGCGAGTACGAGATCACCGTCGACCGGGTCGGGATCGACACCGGAGATTTCACCCGCACGGGTGTCGGTTTCAACGGGGCCAGCCCCGGGCCTGTCCTCCGGTTCAGGGAGGGCGAGGACGTGACCATCAGAGTCACCAACAACCTCACCGAAAGCACCTCGATCCACTGGCACGGGCTGATCCTGCCCTACCAGCAGGACGGCGTGCCGGGTATCAGCTATCCCGGCATTCCGGCCGGCGAGACTTTCACCTATCGCTTTCCCATCGTGCAGAGTGGCACCTACTGGTTCCACAGCCACACGGGCTTCCAGGAACCTGACGGCGCCTACGGCGCCATCGTCATCGAGCCGAAGGAGCCCGAGCCCTACGCCTGGGACCGGGAGTACGTCGTCCAGCTCGCCGATGCGCACCCCCATTCGGGCAACCGCATCATGCGCAATCTCAAGATGATGCCGGACTACTACAACCGGAAACAGCGGACGCTGTTCGACTTCCTGGGCGATGCCGAGGACAAGGGCTTCGGTGCGGCCCTGAGCGACCGCAAGGCCTGGGGCGACATGCGGATGATGCCGACGGACATCGAGGATCTGCAGGGCTTCACGCCGCTGATCAACGGCAAGGGACCGGCGCAGAACTGGACAGGCCTGTTCTCGCCCGGCGAACGGGTTCGGCTCCGCTTCATCAACTCCTCGGCGATGACCTATTTCGACATCCGCATTCCCGGCCTGGAGATGACAGTGGTGCAGGCCGACGGCAACGAGGTGCAGCCGGTCGTCGTCGACGAGTTCCGCATCGCGGTGGCCGAGACCTTCGACGTCATTGTGGAGCCGAAGGACGACCGCGCCTACACCATCTTCGCCGAATCCATGGGCCGCACGGCCTATGGCCGGGGGACGCTCGCGCCCAGGGAAGGCATGGCGGCCGAGGTGCCGGCGCTGCGCGACGCGCCCCTGCTGACCATGGCCGATATGGGCATGGCACATGGCGAACATGGTGAGATGGACCACGCAGCCATGGGGCATGAGCCGCCGAAGGCGGAAGCGACGGACCATTCGAAAATGGATCACGCCGCGATGGGCCACGAACCGCCGAAGCCGGAAGCGACGGACCACTCCAAGATGGATCACGCCGCGATGGGCCATGGTGAAACCGAGCCGCGGCGGGGTCCCGATCCCTTCTACGCGCCCGGCAGCGGCCTCATGCCCGAGGCGGCGGACGGCGGACGGTTTCTGTCCTATGCCGATCTGAAGGCACGGACGCCGCTCTATCCGCATCGTCCGGCCACGCGGGAGATCGAATTGAAGCTGACGGGCAACATGGAGCGCTACATGTGGTCCATCAACGGCGTGAAATACGCCGACGCCGAGCCGATCCGGCTGCAGTACGGCGAGCGTGTGCGCTTCAGGTTCGTCAACACGACCATGATGACCCATCCCATGCACCTGCACGGCATGTGGTCGATCCTCGACAACGGCAGCGGCGAATGGAACCCGGTCAAGCACGTCATCAGCGTGGCGCCGGGGACCACGGTCTACATGGAGACCGAGGTCGACGCGCCGGGTCAGTGGGCGTTCCACTGCCACCTGTCCTATCACGCCGACGCCGGCATGTTCCGGAAGGTCATCGTCGAGGGCGCTCCGCAGGACAAGGCCGCGGAACTGGATGCAAGGGAGCGCGGCTGAACCATGCGCACATTCTGGAAAAGACTGACCGGGGCGCTGGTCCCGGCCGTCCTGGCCGTGCCTGCCGCCGAGGCGGAACCGCTGATCTGGGGCATTCAGGTCGAACAGGCCGAATACCGGGTCGATGAGGGTTCGGACGTTGCCGCGTGGGATTTCGACGTGCTGGCCGGCAGCGACGAGTTGAAGGTCGTCTGGCGCAGCGAAGGGGAATACGCCACGGGCGAAGAAGCCTTCGAGACGCTGGAGAACCAGCTTCGGCTTCAGACGCCGGTGACGGATTTCTTCGACGCCGTCGCCGGCGTGCGGCTCGATACGCCCAAGGGCCCGAACCGGCTCCACGGCGTGATCGGTCTGCACGGTCTGACCCGGCAGTGGTTCGAGGTCGACGCGGATCTGTTCGTCTCGGACCATCCGTCCTTCCGGTTCGAGGTGGAGTACGAGGGGCTGATCACCAACCGGATCGTCTTCGTACCGTCGATCGAAATCGATCTGCCGTTCACCGATGACGCGGCGGCGGGGCAGGGCGCGTTCGGTCCGACCCTCGAGGTGGGTGGACGCATCAGCTACGACCTGGTGGACCGGCTCGTCTCGCCCTATGTCGGCGTCCACTACGAACGGAAGTTCGGCGAAACCGCCGATCTTGCGCGGGCGGATGGCGAAGAGGCCGGCACCGTCTTCTTCGTCATCGGCACGCGCTTCATGTTCTGACCGGCCATTTCCCCGGCGCCTTCGCGGGCGCCGGGGAATCCGCTTGACCTTCCAGTTACTGGAAACACCATCTTGAGAATTGCGGGATCTGTCCCGCGCTTCGCCTGCCAGTGGAGAATGCCTTCATGCCCGTCCGATCCCTCCGCCGTTCCCTTGCCACGCTGCTGGTGGCGCTGTCTGTGCTCTTCGCGGGCGGCATGTTCGCCGCTCCCCACGATGCGCACGCCGCCGCGCCAACCATGACCGTCTACAAGTCGCCCTAGTGCGGCTGTTGCGCCAAATGGGTGGAGCACATGCGCCGCCATGGCTTCGACGTGAAGGTTATCGAGATGGAAGATCTCGAGCCGGCGAAGCGCATGTTCGGTGTCGATCACGATCTGGCCTCCTGCCACACCGCCGGCGTGGGCGGCTATGTCATCGAGGGCCATGTGCCTGCGCGGGAGGTCAAGCGGCTGTTGGAAGAGAAGCCTGCGGCGCGCGGTCTCGCCGTGCCCGGCATGCCCGTCGGTTCCCCCGGCATGGAGCAGGGCGGGGGCAACGATCCCTATTCGGTGATCCTTTTCACGGGCGAGAGCCGCGAGGTCTACGCCCGCTACTGAGGCGGCCAGGACGCCCTTCCAAGGTTGGAATTCCATGAGCAGCCACGCACATCATGCCCACGCCGCCGCATCGGGTGACGTCGTGACCGATCCGGTCTGCGGCATGTCGGTCGACACAGCCGCTGGCAAGCCCAGCCTCGTCCATGAGGGTGAGACCTATCACTTCTGTGGGCGGCGCTGTCACGACCGCTTCGAGGCGGACCCCGAGTTCTACCTGACCGGCGCGCACAAGCGCCGCCCGAAGGCCGCGCCGAAAGGCACGCAGTACACCTGTCCGATGCACCCGGAGATCGTGCAGGATCATCCCGGCGATTGCCCCAAATGCGGCATGGCGCTGGAGCCCATGGGGGTGCCCGACGACGGGCCCAACCCGGAACTGGTGGACTTCACCAGGCGCTTCATCGTCAGCGCGGCGCTTGCTGTGCCGATCTTCGTTCTCGCGATGAGCCACATGTTGGGGCTACCCTTCCGCCACTGGCTGGGCGAGCGTCCGGCGATCTGGCTCGAGCTGGCGCTGGCGACGCCGGTCGTGCTCTGGGCTGCGCTGCCTTTCTTCAAGCGGGGCTGGAACTCGATCGTCAACCGCAGTCCCAACATGTGGACGCTGATCGCCATCGGCACGGGCGCGGCCTATGCCTACAGCGTCGTCGCGGCCGTCGCGCCGGGAATCTTCCCGCCGTCTTTCGTCCGCGCCGACGGCACCGTCCCTGTCTACTTCGAGGCTGCGGCCGTGATCATCGCGCTGGTCTTCCTGGGTCAGGTGCTGGAACTGCGGGCCCGGGAGCGGACCGGCAGCGCGATCCGTGCGCTGCTCGACCTGGCGCCGAAGACCGCGCGGCGGATCAACGAGAACGGGACCGAGCGCGAGGTTCCGCTGGAGAACATCCTGGAAGGCGACCGGCTGCGCGTCCGTCCGGGCGAAAGCGTGCCCGTCGACGGCGTTGTGCTGGAAGGGCGCTCGGCGGTTGACGAAAGCATGATCTCCGGAGAGCCGGTCCCCGTGGAGAAGACCGAAGGCGATACCGTCACCGGCGGCACGCTGAACCGCAACGGCGGACTGGTGATCCGGGCCGAGCGGGTCGGCGCCGACACCATGCTGTCGCGCATCGTCGACATGGTCGCCCAGGCCCAGCGCTCGCGGGCGCCGATCCAGGGGCTGGCGGACAGGGTCGCCTCATGGTTCGTGCCGGCCGTGGTTCTCGTGGCGATCGTCGCTTTCATCGTCTGGTCGGTGTTCGGTCCTTCGCCGGCCATGGTCTACGCCCTGGTGGCAGCCGTCTCCGTTCTCATCATTGCCTGTCCATGCGCGCTGGGCCTGGCCACGCCCATGTCGATCATGACGGCCACCGGCCGCGGCGCCCAGGCGGGCGTGCTGGTCCGCGATGCCGAGGCGCTGGAACGCTTCGCCCGCGTCGACACGCTGGTGGTGGACAAGACGGGTACGCTGACCGAGGGGCGGCCGGAGCTGACCGACGTCGTCGCCGCGGATGGCTGGTCGGAAGCGGACGTCCTGGGTCTGGCTGCCGCCCTGGAGAAGGGCTCCGAGCATCCGCTGGCCGAAGCGGTCATGAAAGGTGCCGAGAAACGCGGCGTGGCGGCCGGCGCGACGTCAGACTTCGAGGCCGTCACCGGCAAGGGCGTGAAGGGCGTTGTCGGGGGGCGGGAAGTCCTGCTCGGCAACCGCGCCATGATGGACGACGCCGGCATCGACGTCGGCGCCTGGCAGGCGACGGGCGACGACCTGCGCGATGCGGGCCGCACCGTGATGTATGTCGCCGCCGATGGCGGGCTCGCCGGTCTTGTCGCCGTGGCCGATCCGATCAAGGCCAATGCGAAGGACGCCATCCGGCAACTACGGGAAGCCGGCCTGGAAATCATCATGGCCACCGGCGACAACGCGCGGACGGCCAAGGCCGTTGGGTCCGAACTCGGCATCGACGAGGTGCGCGCCGACGTGCTGCCGGAAGACAAGAAGGCGCTGGTGGACGAGCTGCATGGCCGGGGCCGGCGGGTCGCCATGGCCGGCGACGGCGTCAACGACGCGCCGGCGCTGGCGGCGGCCGAGGTCGGCATCGCCATGGGCACGGGCGCCGACGTCGCCGTCGAGAGCGCCGGCTTCACGCTGGTGAAGGGCGATCTGACGGGTGTCGTCCGGGCGCATCGGCTCGCCCGGGCCACCATTTCCAATATCCGCCAGAACCTGTTCTTCGCCTTCATCTACAACGCCGCCGGCGTGCCGATCGCGGCGGGCATCCTCTACCCGCTGACCGGCACGCTGCTGTCGCCGATGATCGCGGCGGCGGCCATGAGCCTGTCGTCGGTCTCGGTCATCTCCAATGCCCTCAGGCTGCGGGCGCTGAAGCTCTGATGCGGTGATGTCAGGCCTCGACCTTGCAGAGCACCTCGGCGATCTGGATGGCGTTGAGGGCGGCGCCCTTGCGCAGGTTGTCGCCGGCGACGAACAGCGCGAGACCGTTCTCCACGGTGGGATCGCGGCGGATACGGCCGACGAAGACAGGGTCCTGGCCCGCCGATTCCAGCGGATTGGGCACCTCGCTGAGCACCACGCCCGGCGCGTCCTTCAGCAGTGCCACGGCCTTTTCCACGTCGATCGGACGCTCGAATTCGGCATTGATCGACAGCGCGTGACCGGTGAAGACGGGGATACGCACGCAGGTGCCGCTGACGGGCAGGTCCGGGAGTTCCAGGATCTTCCGGGTCTCGTCGCGCAGCTTGATCTCTTCCTCGGAATAGCCGTCCTCGACCAGCTTGTAGTTCAGCGGCACGGCGTTGAAGGCGATGGGCACGGCCCACTTCCGGGGCTCCGGCAGGTCGAGGGCGTGGCCGTCATAGGCCAGCTTCGCGGCGTCCGCGCCGGCGGCCTGGATCTGCTCGTTGAGTTCGTCGATCCCTGCCACGCCCGCGCCGGAGACGGCCTGGTAGGTGCTGGCGATCAGGCGCTTGAGCCCGGCCGCGGCATGCAGCGGCTTCAGCGCCGGCATGGCCGCCATCGTGGTGCAGTTGGGGTTGGCGATGATGCCCTTCGGCAGCGTATCCAGCGCGTGCGGATTGACCTCGGCCACCACCAGGGGCACCTCCGGGTCGCCGCGCCAGGCCGAGGAATTGTCGATGACAATGGCGCCGGCGGCGGCGGCCTTCGGCGCCAGTTCCTTCGAGGTGGCGCCGCCGGCGGAAAAGAAGACGATGTCGAGGCCGGCGAAATCCGCCGTGGCGGCGTCCTCGACCGTGATCTGCTCGCCGCCCCACGAAATCGTCTTGCCGGCGGAGCGGGCGGAGGCGAAGAGGCGCAGCGAGGCGAGCTCGAAGTTCCGCTCGGCCAGGAGTTCGCGCATCATCTGGCCCACCAGGCCGGTGGCGCCGACGATGCCGACATGGGGCGGACGGGCGAAGGGAATGACAGGGTTCATCTGAAAAGCGTCTCCTTGTGTCGGGGGAGGCGCGGGAAGGGCCGGATACGTCGGACCGCCCCGCGCTCTGGCGGGGCCGGGTCGGCTGGACGGTATCTCAGACCGTACGCGCAGCCGACCGCGCCCCGCCGCAGCGGGTCGTTTTGGTGGTCGGCTTGTGGGTGTCCACACGGATCATGATGGTGCGAAGTAGGCGCAAACGGCGCGGAAGTAAATCCCCGCGTGAGACATGCGACATCGAGGACGGCAAGGCAATGAACATAGGCGACGCGGCCCGGGCGGCCGGGCTTCCCACCAAGACGGTGCGTTACTACGCCGACATCGGGCTCGTCGGCCCGTCGGCGCGGCGCGAGAACGGCTACCGCGACTATGGCCCGCCGGAAGTGAGCAAGCTCCGCTTCGTCCAGCGCGCGCGCAGCTTCGGCTTCTCCATCGAGGACTGCCGGGAGCTGCTGGCGCTCTACGAGGACCGCAGCCGCGCCAGCGCCGACGTCAAGGCCATCGCGCTGGAGCGCATCGCCGAGATCGAGGCCAAGATGGCGGAACTGCAGAAGCTGCACGACGAACTGAAGCATCTCGCCGACTGCTGCTCCGGCGATCACCGGCCCGACTGCCCGATCCTCGACGGGCTGTCGGCGGGCCTTCTCGACAAGGCCTGAGCCCGGCGCTATAAGCGCGGCCCATGCGCACCGGCAGCCGCCAGATACGGACGATCGATCGAATTACCTGCCCGGTCCTGTGACGCCGGGGCCGGGATGCCGCCGCCTTTTCCGATCCGTATTGCCGATATTGAGCCAGGGGCTCCGATCATGACCCGAGACTACAAAGACACCGTCTTCCTGCCGAAGACCGACTTCCCCATGCGCGCCGGCCTGCCCCAGAAGGAGCCGGAGATGCTCGAGCGCTGGGAGCGGATGGAGATCTGGAAGAAGCTGCGCGAGACCTCGAAGGGCCGCGAGAAGTTCATCCTCCACGACGGTCCGCCCTACGCCAATGGCGACATCCACATGGGCCACGTCCTCAACAAGGTGCTGAAGGACGTCATCAACCGCTCCAGGCAGATGATGGGCTATGACGCCAACTACGTCCCCGGCTGGGACTGCCACGGCCTGCCCATCGAGTGGAAGATAGAGGAAAAATACCGCAAGGCCGGCCGCAACAAGGACGAGGTGCCGGTCAACGAGTTCCGCCGCGAATGCCGCGAGTTCGCCGATCACTGGATCGACGTGCAGCGCGAGGGCTTCAAGCGCCTCGGCGTCTTCGGCGACTGGGAGCGGCCCTATCTGACGATGGACTACAAGTCCGAGGCCGTTACCGTGGCCGAACTGCTCAAGTTCCTGATGGACGGCAGCCTCTACAAGGGCTCCAAGGCGGTGATGTGGTCGGTGGTCGAAAAGACCAGTCTGGCCGAGGCGGAGATCGAGTACCACGACCACACCTCGACGACGATCTGGGTGCGCTTCCCCGTGATCCGGACCGAGGATCCGGCGCTGGAAGGCGCCTCGGTCGTGATCTGGACCACCACGCCCTGGACGATCCCGGGCAACCGCGCGCTCGCCTATGGCGAGGCGATCGACTACGGCGTCTATCAGGTGGAGGCCGTGGCGGAAGGCTCGCTGGCGAAGGTGGGCGAGAAGCTGGCGCTGGCCGACGCGCTGGCGGAGAGCGTGCGCGAGGCCGCCGGCATCGAGAGCTGGACGAAGGTGGCGCAGGTCACGAAACCGGCCGGCACCGTCTGCCGCCATCCGCTGAGCGATCTGGGCTACACCTACGAGGACCGGCTGCTGCCGGCGGACTACGTCACCACCGATCAGGGCACCGGTTTCGTCCACATCGCGCCGGGCCATGGCGCAGAAGACTTCGAGCTTGGTGTCGAAAACGGCGTCGAAGTGCCTGATACCGTTGCGGAGGACGGCCTTTACTATCCCCACGTGCCGCACTTCGCCGGAACCCATGTCTTCAAGGTCGACGGTCCGATGATCGAGACGCTGACCGGGCATGGCGGCCTGCTGGCGCACGGCAGGATCACCCACTCCTATCCGCACAGCTGGCGCTCCAAGGCGCCGCTGATCTTCCGTAACGCGCCGCAGTGGTTCATCTCCATGGAGAAGACCGGCATCCGGGAGAAGGCGCTGAAGGCGATCTCGGAGACCGCGTTCTATCCGAAGTCCGGCCAGCGCCGGCTGAACGGTATGATCGAGAACCGGCCGGACTGGCTGCTCTCGCGCCAGCGCGTCTGGGGCGTGCCGATCACCGTCTTCGTGGACAAGCGCACTGGCGAGCCGTTACGTGACGAAAAGGTCAACGAAAGGATTCTCGAGGCGATCCAGGCCGAAGGCTGCGACGCCTGGTTCGGCAATGACGCGGCCTTCTTCCTGGGCGACGATTACAGCGCCGCCGACTACGAGAAGGCCAGCGACATCCTGGACGTCTGGTTCGATTCAGGCACAACGCACGCCTTCTGCCTGGAGATGCGCGACGACCTGAAATGGCCGGCCGACCTCTATCTGGAGGGCACGGACCAGCATCGCGGCTGGTTCCACTCGTCGCTGCTGGAAAGCTGCGGTACGCGCGGCCGCGCGCCCTATGACGCGGTGCTGACCCACGGCTTCATCCTCGACGAGAAAGCCGAGAAGATGTCGAAGTCGTCCGGCAACGCGCTGGGGCCGAAGGACGTGTTCGGCCAGTACGGCGCCGACATCCTGCGGCTCTGGGTGGCTGCCGCCGACTATACCGAGGATCTGCGGTTCGGCCCCGGCATCCTGAAGGCGACCGCCGATTCGTACCGCCGGCTGCGCAACACGTTGCGCTTCCTGCTGGGCAATCTGCATGACTTCGACGAGAGCGAGCGTCTGGCCCCGGCGGAGATGCCGGAACTGGACCGCTACCTGCTGCATCGTCTGGCGGTGATGGACCGGACGGTGCGGGAGGCGCTGGCGGTCTACGATTTCCACGACGTCTTCGTCGCGCTGCACAATTTCTGTGCCATCGAGTTGTCGTCGTTCTACTTCGACATCCGCAAGGACGTGCTCTATTGCGACCGCCCGGATTCGATCCGCCGCCGCGCCACGCGCACGGTGCTCGACCGGCTCTATCACTGCCTGGTGACCTGGTTCGCGCCGATCCTCGCCTTCACTGCGGAGGAAGCCTGGCAGTCGCGCTATCCGGACGAGAACGACAGCGTTCACCTGAAGCTTTTCCCGGAAGTGCCCGCCGAATGGCTGGACGACGCGCTAGCGGAGAAATGGAACCGCATCTTCGAGATCCGCCGCGTCGTCACCGGCGCGCTGGAGGTGGAACGGCGCGAGAAGCGCATCGGCGCCAGCCTGCAGGCCTCGCCGGTCGTCTACCTGTCCGCGGACGACGCTGCGAAGCTGGAGGATCTGAACATGGCGGGCCTGTTCATCACCTCGGGCGCGGCGGTCTCCACCGACCCGGCGCCGGCCGACGCCTTCCGCCTGGAAGACGTCGACGGCGTGGCCGTGAGCCCGCGCCGGGCCACCGGCGCCAAGTGCGGGCGCTGCTGGATGGTGCTGGAGGAAGTCCCCGAGGAGGGTGCGCTGTGCAACCGCTGCAGCGACGCCGTGGCCGTCCACGACGCCGCCGCGGCCTGAACCGGTTTCAGGCCCGCCGCGCCCTGGTCTGCCGGGGTTCGACGGCTTCGATCCCCAGCCGCTGGCAGGCCGCCTCGAGGATGCGGGCGAGGAACTCCGAATAGCGCAGTCCCTCCAGGCCCGCAGCGAGGTTCATCTTCCCGTCCCAGCACCAGCCCGGATTGGGATTGACCTCCAGCAGCCGGATCTGGCCGGCGGCGTCGGCGCGGAAGTCGAAGCGGGCGTAGTCGCGGCAGCCCAGCCGATCGAACAGCCGGCTGGCATGGCTCACCAGCGCGCGCTGGTCGTCGGCGGAAAGCCGCGCGCCCACATAGCGGATGTCGTTCCAGTAGGGCGAGTCGGGCTCGTACTTCGACTCATAGCCCAGAATCCGCGGCAGACCCTGGTCGAGGCGCCCGTAGTCCACTTCCAGCACCGGCAGCACATGGAACTCGCCGCCCGGGTTGCCGATCAGGCCGACGGTGTACTCGGTTCCGGTCAGGAACTCCTGGATGAGGATGGGGCGTTCGCCGAACTCCCGCTTCAGCGTGTCGAGGCGCTGGATCAGGCCCGTGGTATCGTGGACGATGGCGTCCTTCGTGATGCCGATGGAACTGTCGCCGAAATTGGGTTTCAGGATCGCCGGGAAGATGCCGGGCAGGTTGGCGGCCTGGTCGCCGGGCCGGAGATAGGTCTCTGCCGGCACCGGGATATCGAGAGAGGCCGCGACCGCGCGGACCAGCGCCTTGTCGTAGCAGGCGGCGAGACAGGCCGGACCCGCTCCCGTATAGGGCAGCTTCAGCAGATCGAGGCGCGCCGGCACGTGCAGCTCCTGGAAGGCGTCGTTGTTCCAGCCCTCGTCGCACAGGTTCAGCACCAGATCGCACTGGGCGGCCTCCAGCGCGGTGTCGAAGGCGGCGTGGTTGTCCAGATAGCTGAAGCGGTAGCCCTCCAGCTCCGCCAGCGCATTCTTCAGCCGGTCGACGGTCGCGAAGTCCTCGGTATTGAAACGTCCGTTCAGCTTCACCGGATCCGGCAGGGCGGGGTCGCCGAGCAGGACGGCGACTTCCAGCGCCCGGTCGCGCTTGCGCCGGGTCGGTTGCCGCCGCGGCGCAATTGCCGTGACGATCTCCCGGTGGGCCATCATGCCGAGGTCCTGATTGCGCTCCGAACTGCCCGACAGGCGGCCGTGGAAGCGGACGTCGCCGAAGCCCGCCCTTTCCAGCAGCGCGGCGATGCCGGCGCGGTTGTAGAGCCGTTCGGCGTAGAACTGGTCGGCAAGTACGCCGCGTTCGTCGTGGACCACCACCTCGCGGCTGATCAGCCGGCTGCCGTCGGCGGAGAGGCCGCGCTCGCGGCAGACGAAATGGTTCTGGTCGATCCATTCCCAGGATCGCTTCTCGAAGTGCTCCCGAATCCAGTCGCCGTCCGTGAGGTCCAGATAGACGCGCCCGCCGGGCGCCAGGGCGCGCAGCGCGCGCTTCAGCACCTTCAGGTCGTCGTCCTCGCTGGCGAAGTAGCCGAAGGAATTGCCCATCAGCATCACCAGGTCCTGGCTCATCTCGGCCACGCGAAGCTGGCGCGCGTCGCCCTCCCGGAACTGGATCGGCAGCGTGGCGGCCTCGGCGCGCTGGCGCGCCAGACGGATCAGGTAATGGGAGCGATCGACGCCCGTGATATGGCGGAATCCGCGCCGGGCCAGCTCGATGGCGTGGCGGCCCTGGCCGCAGCACAGATCGAGCACGCGGTCCGAGACGCCGACGCCCGTGGCCGAGAGCAGCAGGTCGATCTCGGCGGTCGTGGCCGCGGCGTTCTCCACCACGTCGCCGTCGGTCTTCAGGTAGATGTCGTCGAACAGGTCGCGCCACCACTCGGCGGGGAGATGGCTTTCCAGGTCCGCGATCGGACCGAGAAAGGTCCGCGCGCGCGCGCCGCGGCCCTGAGGCTGCGAAGGGGATTTCGCCGTGACGCCACGGCGGGTAGGGGAGCTGGACACGGACGGTCTCTCCTTGCGCTCAAACGGTTTCGCTGCCGTGAGCGTCTGTGGATCCGTGCAGCTTGACGGCGCCATATACGCCGATTTTTCCGGCTTGCAAGTGGTTGTGACAGACGCTGCGGATTCATGCGTCCGACGCAGTCCGGCATTGACAACAGCCTTGCGTCGCCTAGGTTTTAGAAGGTTTTGGCACGAACCTCTCGCCGGGTAATGGACCTGCCACATGCATGAGCCAGACTACTCGGTGACGTTCCTGGAATAACCGACCAAACGCCGGAGCTGTTTTCCGGTGATCCATGAGACTGGGTGAACTGACTATGCCGATCGGAACTGTGAAATGGTTCAACACCGTCAAGGGCTATGGCTTCATTGCTCCGGAGGACGGGTCGCAGGATGTGTTCGTGCACATCTCCGCCGCCGAGCGCGCGGGCCTCGATGGTCTTCGTGACGGTCAGAAGCTTGAGTACGAGCTCGCGAAGGGCCGTGACAACCGAATGTCCGCACAGGATCTGAAGGTGATCGACTGATCGTCGACTGACACGACCAGGGGACGATGCCGGCGGTCCCCGCCGACCATCCCGCGAAATCTCTGAACTGGCTGAACGGCACGTCTCAATCCCGCTGGAACGAGATGTGCCGTTGGCTTTTTCCGGCGATACCGGGACCGGGCTTCCCAGCCGGCGCAACTACCAAGGAAAGGGCATCGCACATGGCTGAGGTAAAGACCGGCGATACCGTCCGAGTGCACTATGAAGGATCTCTGGAGGACGGTCGCAAGTTCGACAGTTCCCTGGACCGCGAGCCGATCGAGCTCACGGTGGGATCCGGCCAGGTGATTTCGGGATTCGAGAATGCCGTCGTGGGCATGGAGGAAGGCGACTCCAGAACCGTGACCGTTCCGCCCGAGGAAGGCTATGGCCCGCACGATCCGAATCTGCTGCACAAGGTGGACCGGGAACAGGTGCCCGACGAGATCGACCTGCAGGTCGGCGCGCAGCTCCAGGCCACGGACCGTCAGGGGCAGGTGATCGCGCTGACCGTCGCCGATTTCGATGACAGCACCGTCACCCTGGACGCCAATCATCCCCTGGCCGGCCAGGACCTGACCTTCGACGTGAAGGTCGTCGAAATCGTCAAGTGAGGGGCGGGGCGGCTTCGGCCGCCCCCCGCCATTCCGGCTCCGGGGGTGCGCCGGCGCGGTGGCCGTACCGCGCCGGGCCGGGAGTCGTGCGCCCTTTCAGATCGTCATGACCACGTTCTCCGGCGGCTCGCCGCGGGCGATCCTGTCCAGGTTCGAGGCGACGAAGACCCAGCGCCGGTCGATCTGCTCCTGCGTCCAGCCGGAGTTGTGCGGCGTCATGATGACGTTGTCGAGTTCGTGCAACGGATGGCGCGAGGGCCGGGGATTCGGTTCGTCCCGTCCGGGATAGCGCCACCACACGTCGATCACCGCGCCGCCGATGCGGCCGTTCTTCAGGGCGTCGTAGATTGCGTCCTCGTCGATGATCGCGCCCCGTCCGACATTGATGACGACCCCTGTCGGCTTCATCGCGCCGAGGCGGTCGGCGTCGAGCAGGCCCCGCGTGGCTTCGTTCAGCGGGCAGGCGACGACCACGTAGTCCGCCTCCGCCATCAGCCGGTCGATCTCCATGGTCGTGCCGTACCAGTCGAGCAGGTCCGGCGTCGGCTGCTCGCGCCGGCCGATGCCGATCACGTTCATGCCGAAAGCGCGGGCGCGGATCGCGACCTCGCGCCCGATATGGCCGTAGCCCACGATGCCGACGGTCTTGCCGCGCACCTCGCCATGCACCGGCCCCTCGGCCGGTCCCTTGCCGTCCCAGCTTCTCTCGCGGAACCGGGCGGCGGTCTTCGACAGGCCGATCTCCCATTCCAGCATGGCCAGCAGGATGTACTCCGCGATCGAGGTTTCGTGTTCATAGGTGTTGCAGACGCGGCAGCCTGCGGGGAGAACCTCCGGTTCCAGGAAGTCATGGCCGGTGAAGGGTATCTGGTAGAGCTTCAGTCTGGGCGTCGCCGGCCACGGCCTGGCGATGTAGCCGCCCACGATGGCCTCCGCCTCCGGCGCCAGCCGCTCGAAAGCCGCCCGGTCCGCGGCCGGATCGCAGGCTTCGATGCGCCAGTCGGTTTCAAGGCGTCCGGCCAGAAAATCAGCCTTCTTCATGCTCTGCTTGCCCGCGAGCAGCAATAGTCGGGTCACGCGCTCCCCCTCCATGTCGGAACCGGTTCGCGGCGAGAGTGCCGCCTGGGGCTTCGGGCCGCAATACTGCGGCAATGGTTGCGGCGGTCACTTGCCGGCAACGCGCCGCCCCCCCACACTTCAGGACGAAACCGACACACCCATGGAGCACGTCATGATCCGTCGCCTTCTTGCGCCCTGCCTGCTCGGTCTCGCCGTCGCCACGGCCGCCATGACAGACGCCAGGGCGGCCCGGGTCGCCGAAACCGACGAATTCCTGACCGGCGAGATCGCGGTCGAGCGCCGCATCCGCCTGCCGCAGGGCGGCGCCTCGGCGCGCATGCACGTCGATCTGGCCATCACCAATACCGGCGCGGAGGATCTGATCCTGCGCGCGCCGGCGGAATGCGCCGTCCACAACTGGATCATCGCCCTGCCGAACAACGACCCGGTGCTCTACGGCGTCGAGCCGGACTGCAAGGGCGAGACCGTGGAAACCGTGATCGAAGCCGGCGGTACGTTGAAGGGCGGCAACTCGATCATGCTGCGCTCCAACGATCTGACGGTCGGCCAGCGCTACTACCTGATCTACGAATTCTGGGGCGTCCGCATGCGCACGCCGTTCCAGATCTTCGAGGACGACTGAGGTCAGGCCGCGCCGCGCAACTCGGTGGTCCGCCGGACGTCGACCGAGCGGCCGTCCGGGGCGATGGCGACGCCGTAGGCCCGCTCGGCCGCTTCCGGGCTGACCACGCCGTCCATCACGTCGCGCAGCACCGCCTCGACGGACCGCTTCCGCGGATCGCCATAGCCGCCGCCGCCGGGCGAATGGGCTTCCAGCAGGGCCGGCGGGAAGTGGCGGACGCCGTATTGCGGCGCCTCGAAATCCTCATCCCCGGCGGGGTGGAGGGTCATCGAGCCGGTCAGTCCGCCGCCGCCGCCCTTGATGCCGAAGCCGGAGACCTGGCCGATTCCCTCGCCCCGGAACGAGTAGGTCGCCGCGGTCAGGGTCTCGACGCGGTAGTCCACGCCGGTGCCGCCGCGGAATTCGCCGGCGCCGCCGCCGTCGGTGCGGAATTCCTGCTGCAGGATGCGCACCGGATAGATCCGTTCGTAGGTCTCGGCATTGGGCAGGTGCAGCCCGCCCAGCGCGATCAGCAGCCCGATCTGGTTGAAGCCGTCGCGGCCCCGGACCGCGCCGCCGGCGGCGTTGGCGGCCCAGTTGTACATCACGAAGGGCTCGGTGCTGCCGGGCGCCCGGCCCGAGGTGATGTTATGGATGGTCTTGCCCCAGCCGGCGCAGGCCCGGGACGGCACGGCGTCGCCCAGCGCCTTCCAGATGGCGTGGACGATTTCGTGGGCGACGAAGACCGTGCACATGGTCATCGGCGCCGGCGGGCGCGGGTTCACCACCGTGCCGAGCGGCGCGACGATCTTCACCGAGCGAAAGGCGCCTTCGTTGCGCGGCAGATCGGGATCGAAAAAGGACGAAAGCGCCATGTAGACCGCAGAGTAGGTGTTGGCGATCGAGGAGTTCTTGAACCCCTTCATCTGCGGGTCGGTGCCGGTGAAGTCGACGGTCAGTCCGTCGGCCGTCCGGTCGATGCGGACCCGGATATGGATATCGCGCTTCTCGAAGCAGTCATTGTCGGTGATCTCCTCGGCCTCGTAGCGGCCGTGCGGGATCTCCGCGCAGGCTTCCCGGAACCGCATGTCGGCATAGTCCAGCAGCGCATCGAAATAGCCCGCGCCCTCGGCCCGGCCCAGGTCGCGCAGCAGCTCCTCGATCCGCTCCGCGCCGATCCGCGTTGAGCCGATCATGGCGCGCAGGTCGCCGTCCATCAGTTCCGGCGTGCGGCTGTTGAGCAGCAGCAGTGCCCAGAGATCGTCACGGGTCTCGCCCTTCTCGATCAGCCGGAGCGGCGGCAGGCGCAGCCCTTCGTGGAAGATCTCCGTCGCCTCCGGGTTGTAGGTGCCGGCGGCGCCGCCGCCGATGTCCGACTGGTGGGCCCGATTACAGGCCCAGGCCGCCAGTTCGCCCTCGACGAAGACCGGCCGGGAGATCACCCAGTCGGGCAGGTGATTGCCCCCGGCGACATAGGGGTCGTTGGAGAGAAAGACATCATCGGGGCGGATGCGCCCCTCGAACGCCTCGATCAGCGCCCGCACGGTGAAGCCGCCGCCACCGGTGTGGATCGGGATGCCGTCGGCCTGGCTGATCAGCGTGCCGGCGGCGTCGGCGATGAAGCAGGAGAAGTCGTGGCTCTGGTTGAAGATCGGGCTGCGCGCCGTGCGGGTCATGACGAAGCCCATCTGGCGTGAGATGTGATCCAGCCGGTTCTGCACCAGCGCGAGCGTGACGGGATCGATGCTCATCGGTTCTCTCCGATCTCGATCATGTAGTGGCCATGGGCGTCGACGCTGACGCGGTCGCCGTCGCCGGCCAGGATGGTGGTGGTCGGCGCTTCGACGATCAGCGGGCCTTCGATCGTCGAGCCGGGTGTCATGTCTTCGGCGCGGTAGACCGGGACGTCCCGCCATCCTGTGCGTGCGTCGACAAAACACCGTCGGCGGTCGGTCGGCTCGGGGGGCTTGCCCGAGGCGACTTTCGCCGGGGCAGGGGGCTGACGGTCGATGCGGCCCGTCGCGACCAGCCGCAGCGCCGTGATCAGGATCGTGCCGCCGGGCTGGATATGGCCGAAGCGGCGGGCGTGGTCGGCCTCGAAGGCGCGCCGGATCGCTGCACGGTCGAAGCCGTCGATGGCGGTGCGCAGAGACCATTGCTGGCCCTTGTAGCGGAGGTCGAGCACGCGCTGCAGATCCGCCGCCGCGCCCTCGAAGCCTTCCCTGGCCAGTGCGGCGCGGCCCTCCTCCAGCAGCGGCGCGAAACCTGCCTCCAGTTCGGCGTCCGGCGTGGCGTCGAGATCGCCGTCCATGACCCGAAGAGAATCGAGACGAACGTCCGACCAGAGCATGCCGAGCGCACAGAAGGCGCCGGCCTGCTGCGGCGCGAAGACCCGTCGGCAGCCCAGCGTCCTGGCCACGGCCGCGCCGTGCATCGGGCCCGCGCCGCCCGCGGCGACGAGCGTGAACGCCTTGGGATCGTAGCCGCGCTCGACCGACAGCCGCTCGACCGCGTGCAGCAGGTTCTGCTCCAGCAGGCGCAGGATGCCGATCGCCGCGTCCTCGATCGACAGGCCGAGCGGCTTCGCGACATGGGTCTCGATGGCCAGCCGGGCGCGGTCGGGGTCGAGGGAGACCGCGCCGCCGCCCATCGGCCCGGGACGCAGCCGGCCCAGCGCCAGATGCGCATCGGTCGCCGTCGGGCGGTCGTTGCCCTTGCCGTAGGCCGCGGGCCCCGGGTCCGCGCCGGCCCCCTCCGGGCCCACGCGGAGCATGCCGCCGTTGTCGACGCCGGCCAGCGTCCCGCCGCCCGCGCCAACAGTGTGAATGTCGATCGCGGGCGTTGCCAGGTGATAGCCGTCGATCTCGAGCTGGTCGGAAACCGGGGCTTCGCCGCCCGCCATCAGGGTGACGTCGCAACTGGTGCCGCCGATTTCCATGGCCACCAGGTCATCGAGACCCGTGAGCTGGCGGTAGAGTTTCAGCGCGCCGACGCCGGCAGCGGGTCCGGAAAGCGTCAGATTGACGGGACGCTCCGCCGCCTCCCGCACGGATACGACGCCGCCGTTCGACTGCACCAGCAGGATCGGGTTTGGCAGCCCGAGATCCAGCAGGCGGTCGTTGAGGCGCTGCAGGTAACCGACGACCTTCGGGGCTACATAGGCGTTCATGGCGACCGTCGAGCCGCGTTCGTATTCGCCAACCACCGGGTTGACCACGTGGGACAGCGACATCCGCTCGCCGCTCCAGCGGTCGGCCAGCAGTTCCGCGACCCGCCGCTCCTGCACGCCGTCGGCATAGGCGTTGTGCAGGCAGACGGCGACGCTCTCGACGCCTTCGCGCGCGAAGACCTCGGCCGCGGCCCTGACATCGTCCTCGTCCAGAGGGGTGTCGATGCGGCCGTCCTTGTCGAGCCGCGCCTTGACCGGGCGCCGGAGAAAACGCGGCGCCAGCACCGGCGGGTTGGGCGCGCGGTGGTCCCACTGGTCGGCGCGGAAGCCGCGGCGGATCTCCAGGGCGTCGCGCAGCCCGTCGCTGACGATCATGCCGATCCGGGCGCCCTTCCTTTCCAGGATCGTGTTGGTGGCGATGGTGGAGCCGTGGACGAACAGCCGGCAGCCGGCGAGCAGCTCTCCCAGCGGCCCGCCAAGTTCCCCGGCGGCGTGTTCCAGCACGCCGATGACCCCGGCGGCCGGGTCGCTCGGCACCGAGGGCGACTTGAAGACGCGCAGCGCGCCTGCGGCGTCCACCAGCGCCATGTCCGTGAACGTGCCGCCGACATCGACGCCGATGCGCCATGGCGGTCGAATGCTGTTGTCCTTCAAGCCTGTCCTCCCCCCTCGCATGGCCGCCAGTGTCGCGCGCGGCCGTTCCGACTTCAATGCAGTGCCTTCTGTCGTTGCGGGACTTGATCCCGGAACGCAGTAATGCGGCAATGCCGGCTGGACCCCGGGATCGAGTCCGGGGGCGGGCCGAGACGGCTGCAAGCGCCGTGCTCGACCGTGGTAAAAGGGGAGGTCGCCGCCATGTTTCCCGATCCCGAATCGCGCTCCGCGAAGCTGACCCAGCGCGCCATGCAGGTGTTGCCCGACGGCGGCAGCCGCTCCACGACACGTCTCACGCCGCACGCAATTTACGTAAAGGAAGGCCATGGCTCGAAGGTGGTCGATGTCGACGGCAACGAACTGATCGACTTCAACAACAATTTCACTTCCCTGATCCACGGCCACGCCCATGCGGGCGTTGTCGCCGCGTTGCAGGAACAGGCGGCGCGCGGCACCGCGTTCTCCTTCGCCACGGAAGCGGAGATCGAACTGGCCGAGACGCTGACGGCGCGGGTCGAGGGCTGGGACATGATCCGGTTCTGCAATTCGGGCTCGGAAGCGGTGATGAACGCGATCAAGGCGGCGCGGGCCTATACCGGACGTCCCCGGATCGCCAAATGCGAGGGCGCCTATCACGGCTCATACGACTTCGCCGAGGTGAGCCTGGGCGCCGGTCCCGAGAGCTGGGGCGCGGCCGAGAAACCCCGGAGCGTGGCCTACAGCCGCGGCACGCCGCAGGGCGTCCTTTCCGACGTGGTCGTCATTCCGTTCAACGACCCGGAGCGGGCGGAAGCGATCCTGAATGAGTACGCCGACGAGCTGGCCGGCATCCTGTTCGATCCGGTGTCGACGCAGATCGGCCTGCTGCCCCCCAGCCAGGCCTTTCTGGACGTGCTGACCCGGTTCCGCGCCCGCACCGGCGCGCTGCTGATCTTCGACGAGGTGATCGCCTTCCGCCAGGCCCACGGCGGCACCCAGTCGCTGATGGGCATCCGTCCCGATTTCACAGCGCTGGGCAAGATCATCGGTGGCGGTCTGGCGGTTGGCGCCGTCGCCGGGGACCGGGAGCACATGAGCGTTTTCGAGGTCAGCGGCGCCAAGGCCCCGCTGCCTCACGGCGGCACCTTCAACGCCAACCCGATGACCATGGCGGCGGGCCGCGCGGCCATGGCCGACTGGACGCAGGAAGCCGTCGAGGCGCTGAACGCGAAGGGCGAGCGTTGCCGGGAGATGCTGCGCGAGGCGATCCGCATCGCCAATGTGCCGGGACAGGTGACCGGCGGGGGGTCGCTGTTCCGCCTGCATCTCCACGGCCGGCGGATGGAGACCTATCGCGACGCCTATCCGCAGGGGCAGGAGGCGGAACGGATTCCCGCGCTGCACCGCCACCTGATCGGCGGCGGTATTTTCGCCTCCGGCTATGGGCTGGGATGTCTGTCCACGGCCACCACGGACGGGGACATCGAACGTCTGGCGGAGACGACGGTGTCCGCCTACCGCGCCATGCGGGATGAGGGACTCTACGACACGAATTCGTAAAGAACGGGGTTCGGTTTCGGTACGTACCTGTTAGTATCCCGGCCTACTTCGTTGCCGCCGTGGGTTGGTGGGGGGCGGATTGTTCAAGAAGGACGGCGCAAAGCCGTCAGAGGCGGGGAGATTGCGAATGCGGTCCGCGATGCGGGAGGAGATCGCGCGGCTCAAGCGCGAGCGTATTCTGGAAGAGGCGCGCCAGCTCTTCTTCGAGAGAGGCTACCAGGGGACGACGCTCGACGCCGTGGCCAAGCGTCTGGAGGTCACCAAGCCCTTCATCTACTCCCACTTCGAGAACAAGGCGGCGCTGCTGGGCGAGATTTCCGAGCGCGGCACGGCCAGGTCGCTGGAAGCGATCACCAGGGCGCATGACCGCGAGGGCGATCCGAAGATGCGTCTGGCCGACGCCGTCGAGGAATTCGTGCAGGTGCTGATCGACCATCGCGCCAATGTCGCCGTCTACTTCCGCGAACAGCAGTACGTCCCCGAGGAATCGGCGCGGAAGATCGACGACATGCGCGCGGAGTTCGACACGAAGCTGGCGGCGCTCATCCAGGAAGGGGTCGACAAGGGCCAGTTCCGCGTGCGCGACGTCGGCATGGCGACGCTGGCGCTCGGTGGCATGATCTCCTGGATGTACACATGGCACCGGCCCGGCGGGCGGCTTTCCGACGCCGAGGTGCGGGCCAACATGCTCGAACTGGTCATGAACATGCTGCGCGCCAGCTGTGGAGCCTGACCGATGACCCTGCCCGTCTATGACTGGATTTCCCACCACGCAGGGGTCACGCCCGAGGCGATGGCCGTCATCGACCTGTATTCCGGGCGGCGGCAGACCTACCGGGACTTCGACGCCAGGGTGGACGCCTGCGCGCTCTACCTGCGCGACGGCCTGGGCGTCGGCAAGGGCGGCAGGGTGGCGATGCTGGCCCACAATTCGT
Source organism: Minwuia thermotolerans (assembly GCF_002924445.1). Classification (NCBI taxonomy): domain Bacteria; kingdom Pseudomonadati; phylum Pseudomonadota; class Alphaproteobacteria; order Minwuiales; family Minwuiaceae; genus Minwuia; species Minwuia thermotolerans. The sequence continues at coordinate 205,563 of NZ_PIGG01000045.1, read as the reverse complement.
CGGACCACTTCGAGGTGGAGTTCGCCTGCCGCCGGATCGGTGCGATCTTCCTGCCGCTGAACTGGCGCCTCGCCGTACCGGAGCTGGAGTTCATCGTCGGCGACGCCGACCCCCGGGCGCTGATCGCCGGCGCCGAGTTCATGGATGCCGCCCGCGCGGTCACGAAGACGGTCGGCACGCCGCATCTGGTCCAGTGCGCCGACGGCGAACCCAGCGACTACGAAAAGGGGCTCGCCGCGACTCGCGGCAAGTGCCCGATCGAGCCCCTGATCCACGATGATACCTGGGCGCTGGTCTACACCTCCGGCACCACGGGACGGCCGAAGGGCGCGCGCATCACCCATGGCCAGGCCTTCTTCAACGCCGTGAACGCCGCGATGAAGTGCGAACTGACCTGCCGCTCGGTCGGGCTGGTCTTCCTGCCGCTGTTCCACGTCGGCGGGCTGCAGCTCTTCGCCAATCCCAACTTCCACATCGGCGCCACCAATGTCGTGATGCGCACTTTCGATCCGCTGGACTTCCTGAACGTGCTTTCGGATCCGGAGCTGGGCGTCAGCCACGCTTTCGGCGTGCCCACCAACTTCCTCTTCGCGTCGCAGCTCGAGGCGTTCGGATCGGCCGATCTCTCTCGTATCGTCTGCCTCGGGATCGGCGGCGCGGCCTGCCCGCAGAGCCTGCTGGAGACCTATGCCGAGCGGGGGATCATCCTGCAGAACGGCTGGGGCATGACGGAGACCTGCACGCTGGGTACGCTGCTGCCCAGGCATCGGGCCATGGAGAAGATCGGCTCGGCCGGGCAGGCGGTGATGCACACCTCGGTGCGTGTGGTGGACGAGCAGGGCCGGGACGTCCCCGCCGGCGTCAACGGCGAGCTCTGGATCAAGGGGCCGACGGTCACGCCGGGTTACTGGAACCGGCCCGACGCCAACGCGACCGAGTTCACCGACGGCTGGTTCCATACCGGCGACGCCGCCTGCATGGACGAGGAAGGCTTCGTCACCATCGTCGACCGCTACAAGGACATGTTCATCTCCGGCGGCGAGAACGTCTATCCGGCCGAGATCGAGAACGTGATCTACAGGCTGGACGGCGTCGCCGAGACCGCGGTGATCGGGGTGGCGGACGACCGCTGGGGGGAGGTCGGACGCGCCTTCGTGGTCACCCGGGAGGGTTCGAACCTGACCGAAGACGCCATCATCGGCCATTGCCGCGACAACCTGGCGAAGTTCAAGGTGCCGAAGTCGGTCCGCTTCATGGACGAACTGCCGCACAACGCCACCGGCAAGGTCACCAAGCACCAACTGCCGCGGGACTGACGGCGCGGCCATCCGGGGCCGACGGAGCATCGAACGCTGGAGGAACGCATGGGCGCGCTGGACGGCCTGAAAGTCATCGACCTGACCCGCGTGCTGGGCGGACCCTACTGCACCCAGATCCTGGCCGATCACGGCGCGGACGTGATCAAGCTGGAACCGCCGCAGGGCGACGAGACCCGGGACTGGGGCCCGCCGTTCAAGGCCGGTCTCTCGGCCTATTTCTCCGGCGTCAACCGCAACAAGCGATCGCTCGGCCTCGATCTCGGCAAGCCGGAGGGGCGGGAGGTACTGTTCACCCTGCTGGAAGGCGCCGACGTCCTGATCGAGAACTTCAAGCCGGGCAGCCTGGAGAAATGGGGCCTGGGCTACCGCGAGGTGCTGGCCGAGCGCTTTCCGAAGCTGGTGCATTGCCAGATCTCCGGATTCGGCGGCAACGGCCCTTTCGGTGGCCAGCCGGGCTACGATGCGGCGATCCAGGCCTGGGCCGGGCTGCTGTCGGTCAACGGCTCGCCCGAATCCGGGGCGATGCGCCTCGGCATTCCGCTGGTGGATCTCGGCACCGGTCTCTATGCCGCCATCGGCATTCTCTCCGCACTCTACGAACGCGAACGCTCCGGCCGGGGCCAGTCCATCGAGGCGACGCTCTACGACTGCGGTTTCGCGCTGCAGCACCCGCATGCGCCGAACTTCTATCAGTCCGGCAACGCGCCGAAGCTGACCGGCAACGGCCATCCCAACGTCTTTCCTTACGACCTCTACAGGACGAAGGGGCGCGACGTGTTTCTGGCGGTCGGCAATGACCGGCAGTTCCGCCGCCTGATGGACGTGCTGGGCCGGCCCGACGTGGCCGGCGATCCGCGCTTCGGCAGCAACGCGGAGCGTTCGGGCCATCGCGAGACGCTGAACGCCATCCTGATACCGCTGATCGCGGAATGGGACGGCGAGGAACTGGCGACAACGCTGATGCGCAACGGGGTGCCCGCGGGGGCGGCGCTGACGGTGCCCGATGTCGCCGAACACCCGCAAACGCTCGCGCGGGAGATGGTTGTGCGGAGCGGCGCCTATACCGGCACCGGCATCCCGGTGAAGCTTTCCCGGACGCCGGGTCAGGTACGGCGCATTCCGCCCGGTTTCGGCGAACAGGGCCGCGACATCCTCAGGGAAGCGGGTCTGGATGACGAGGCCATCGACAAGCTCTACGCCGCCGGGATTGCGCTGGAACAGCGGCGGACCTGACCCGCGCGGCGGTCCCCGGCGTTACAGGGACTCCTCGTTCATGGCGAGTTCGCTCTCGACGGGCTGCCAGCTTTCGCCGGTAGCCATGACGCAGGACACGCCGTCGGGGCGGGTGGCGATCATGGTCCAGGTCTGGCCGTTCTCGCCGGAAGACAGGATCTCGACCACCGCGCCGGAGGAGGTCAGTCCCATGGCGACAGGTTTCTCCTGATAGCCGCGGGACAGCTTCTCGACCACGTTCTCGCGTTCGCCGCACAGCAACTGGGCGTTGGCCGTGGTCGAGGCCGCGACGATTCCGGCGGCCGCGATCAGTCCAGTGGCGATCTTTCTCATTGTCGGACTCCATGTCTGGCCGGTTCGATCCGGCTCTTGCCCTGTTCCTGTGCTTGACAGGTACGCTACAGGCTTGATGGAGATCGATATGGGGGCCAGCAGAGCCCGATGAACCGGGCTGTGCGGTTCCGGCGCACAAGGCCCCCGACCGGTCACAGAGCTGCCCTCGGCGGCGGATGCGGTTGTCCGCCGGGCCGGGCTGCGCCAAGCGGGTTGCGTTGGCCTGCCCTCGCGCTTTATACCCGGCGGCGGAGAGGTGGCCGAGTGGTCGAAGGCGCTCCCCTGCTAAGGGAGTAGGGACTAATCCTCCCTCGTGGGTTCGAATCCCATCCTCTCCGCCATTTCTCATTGAAAAGTCATCATTTGTCAGCATTGTCAGGCTTCTACCCATCAATTGACCCATCAATTGAGTGTCGTATTGGGGTCGGGCGAGCGAACAGGATCAGCCAGCAGACATTCCGATCGCTCGGCTTCGTAGCCTGTTGCTGTGAAGTTGTTGGCACATTCGTGCGGGTTGCTGGCGTTGATTACGTCGGCGATGGCGTTCCGAAGATCTGAGACGCGCGGCATGTAGTCGATGTCATGAGCCTCTGCATAGCTCTCGGCGAGACGCTGGGCTACTCCGTATCCGTGGAAGTCGACGTCCCCGAAGCCTTCGACCCAGACGGGACCGGGGAGGCCTTCGAGGTCGGTCCCATCGCTCGCTGCATACGCCGTCTCCAGCCGGCCAACGCTTCCTCCCAGGCCTCCTCGTCCGGGTACTCGTCCCGCTCGGGACGAACCCACTGAGCCTCCCTGCGCTCCTTGCTGAAGCGTCTGGCCAGGGCCATCATTCGATCCTGGGCTTCCTTCTCCGTCATCGCCATCGATGCCTCTCTTGCTGAGATACTCGCCTCGCCGTCCGACGCTGGAGCTGAACTCCCGCTCGGGGTTGAGCTGCTCGAGTCCTCCGATGTCGCCCTAGTGGGTGAGTTCGACCCGTCCGTCCGTGCGGCGCGCGGGCCGAGGGCGGCGTACGCCCGGTCCAGCGTCACCTGCAGCGCCGGGTCGCGTTCGATCTTTTTCATCCGTCGATCCTTCCTCGAACACCCAGTCGGGCAGGAGCCCACCTTAGTTCATTTCAATTTGATATACGGTTCCTAGGGGATCCCGACCAATCGAAAAATATCCGTTGCCGGCGATCCTTCCTTATCCTTGGTCTGAGCCGCTTGGCTCCCTCGTTCAGAACGAGAGTCCTTCCGTTTGATAGCTGATGGGTCGGTGGTTTGCGAGAGCGCCGCTCGCGGAGCCTCTCTGATGCGGGAACGCGCGGCGATGATGGCATTGAGGTCGGCTCACCAGACGAAGGGCTTCGGGCTCTGGTTGTGCTCGGCGACGAAGCGGTTGATGGCGGCCTGCAGCTCGGCGACGGAGCAGAAGACGCCGTTTTCAGGGCGTTGCCGGGACAGCTTGGCGAAGAAGCCCTCCACGGCGTTCAGCCAGGAACTGAACGTCGGCGTGAAGTGGAAGGTCCAGCGCGGATGTCGGTCGAGCCAGGCGCGGACATTCGCATGCTTGTGGGCGGCGTAGTTGTCGAGGATCACCTGCACCACCTTGCCGGCCGGAATGTCGCAGCCATGATCGCGTTCGTGCCCGAAACCGTCCGCGCTCAGCAGGGCGATCAGGACGCGCCAGAGGTGCTTCTGCGGCGCGTTGCCGCCCGCGGCGATGGCCTAAGAGCTTGCGCCGCGCGGTCGCGTCGAGCGTGATGGATGTCCCGGTTCGCATGCGCCGCGATGAGATGAAATCCCCATCATGGACCCATCCGCCTCGGTCACACCACTAAGGTCACCGTGATTTGCAGTGGTCCAGGAACTCTCCAATATCACGCTGCATCATCAGCCTCCGCGTTAACGATTGGTCCCATCTGACCGGTAAGTTAATTCTATACGGTCGCAAATTGTGCCTATAAGCAACATATACGCAAATGCTGTTGCGCCTATCAGCACAGGTATTCCCCAGTTGTCGAATGTCATCCAAGCATAGATTGCGCTTTCTGCGACATCTATGTCTGCAAGGAACATTGAGGCACTGGAAACCCAGGCGGCTACAGCAACTAAGATCGTCGCAAAACCTCGAATACCGAGTGCCATCGGTTTGGATCGATTGAAGGCATGCACCGTCACTGCTATAAGTGCTGCAATAGAAATTATATTCAAAATTATAAATAATGTTAGTGAGATATTAAATAGACAATACCAGTATTCCACATTAGAATAACTTGATTCTGGCTTACTCAAAATAGCCACCTCGTCACGATCCGTTTTTAGAATTTCATCCACCTTTATATTGCTCAGAAAGCGATTTAGCCCCGCACATATTTCGCGGTCCTTGGCCGTCAATACGACAGTGATTTTGGTTCCAATAAATATAAAAAGCAGTGATACGGAAATTGTACTGGTTATTTTTCGCTGATTCCTATAAATTCTAGCCATGTAAATAATAAAATGTTCCATACTTCGACATATCTCCGATTTGGAAAGTAACTTTTCTATATCAATTAATTATTTTCAAGAAACGTCGGAAATATCAACATCGAATGGATTGACTCCAACGCTTGGAACCCTCGGGAACGCGCGCGGCGATGATGTCGGCGCCGGGACCTTGCGACGGATTCTCGACGCAATCGATGAATTGTAGCGAAAAGAGCGGGGCGAGGGAAAGTGTGTACTAGATCGACCGGCCCGCCTCAAGACCACGAACTCATATGTGGTGGTCAAGATACCAGCCGATCCCCATTGAGAGGGCGCCCATCCACATGGCAATCAATGCCCAGCGGCTCAACAACGTCTGGTGAAGGCGAATGTTGAAAAGCGCGCGCTGTCTGGACTGGACGGCCCCAACGAGAAACATTAGGCCTGACCCGATGGCCATGAAGCTGAACCCGAGTACTCTGTAGACCTGATCGTCGCTCACAACATCCCCCACCGCGTCGCAGAACGTCGAATAACGCTAACTGGTGGTGGTTGCGCGCGCAAACACAACCATGCCTAAGGCGAGAAGGGCCGTCCCGAACGACGGCCCCTCCCTACCTTCAGGAGATAGCCGAGATTGTCAGCCGCCCTGCCGGCGGCGGTCACGAGCGTCGGACGAGACTGAACCAACGCGTGCCAATTCGCTACGGTAGATGTCCCGCACAGGGCCAGCAGGGCTTGATCCCACGCGTTCAGTGCACCCTGACCATGCCCGCTCAACTCCGTCGTGTCGGAAAGTCTGCGGTTTTCCGGATAATCGAATCAATCGCGCGGTATTGTTTCCCGGCTCGCGGCAGTCATCCCGCGCGTATCCGGGAACAGCCCGTACTTGGCCTCCAGCGCGACGAGAAGCCTCGTCATCGACGCGTCCGCGGCCAGGACCCCGAGGATGCGCTGCCAGGTCACGCGACGCAGCAGGCCCGGCACGCGGCAGGCGTCCAGCGCCATGCGCCATTGCCGGTCCGAACGGCCGTTGTCGGCGAAGGCCGGGTTGCGGGCATCGTAGACTATCAGGACATGGCCGCGGCCGGGATCGACGCTCTCATCGTCGCCGACCGTGGCCGCAAGTGCATTGCGCCCGATCTGATAGGTCTCGCCGAACGGACAGAGTGCGTGATCGACGTCGGCCGGCCAGTCGAAGAGCGCCGGCAGGTAATCCCAGTAGCGAATGCCGATCTCGGAAAGGCTGCAGCGGGTCGTCCGTCCCCGCTGGACGCTGTAGGAGCCGTCGCACAACTGCTCGGGGTAGCCGGAGTCGCCCGGGCGCAGCCGCGGTCTGGAGCAGCGGCCGAACTCGTTCTCCGCGAACTTGCACTCGACGGCGACGCGAGCGCCCTCGGGCCCCTTCAGCCAGACATCGACGCTGGTCTTGCGTCGTTCCTCCAATGACTCGACCTCGTGCTCCAGGCGCCCCGTCCAGCCGCTTGCATCGGCGAAGAACGCCGGACGGCCGCATTCGGCCTCAAGGCCCGCGAGGAGGTCCAGGCGTCCGCGTATCAGCAGCAGGCCAAATATGCTCTGAGCGAGCGCCTGGGAGCTCTTCATGCTGCCATAGTGCAGGTGGCGCTCCTTTCCCGGCATGAGCGCTCTGACGGCTTCTGCCTCCGAAACATCAGGGACGACGACGTTCAGCGCCTCCCGGCCCTTCGCCAGCACCGGCGGCCGACCCTCCCGCCGCCCGCCGTCGAGGTGACCGGCCAGATGCCCGTCGGCATAGGCCCAGAGACGTTCCAGAAGCGCCCGCTCATAGGCCGCCATCGTCGGCATCGGGCTGGTCATGCTGCTCTCCTAGTTGCTGTTCAGGCCTGCCGGATCGCGGGTGTGAAGCCGTCGCTTCCAGGTGGCCTCCAGGCGGATCACGTCGTCGGGCATCATGTCCGGCGAGACGCGCTCCAGGATGCTGAACCGGAATTGGTGGGGATCACGCGCCTTCAGGAGCAGGTTGTCGCCGTGGCCGCTGGCGGCGTAGTTCTGCCAGCGTCCCAGGATGTTTTCCCCGCCATAGGCGGCGCCGACATAGCGCATGCCGTCCGAGGCATCGTAGATCTGGTAGATGCCCCGCCACTGGGTAAGTGCGCTGCGCCAGCGCGCCGGAAGCACGTCGAGCTCCTCCCAGCCCAGTACCAGTTCGCGCCAGTCGGGCATGGGCGGGTTCAGGGCCGACTCTTCCAGAATGGCGCGAACCCTGAAGACGTTGCGGTCGGCCCAGCGGTGCCAGGCGATCGGCGGAGGCGGCCAGTCGATGATCAGCCGCCCCTTCCAGTCGGCGAATGTCTCGGTGAGACGAAGATCGAAGCGCCTGACGGTCTCGCCCGCATCCGCCTCCGCGAAGCCGGTCATGCCGAAGCGCGCGAGTTCCCTGTGGGCGTCGAGCGCCCGGAAGGCGTCCCGGTCCATCGGCGACCAACCAGCATTTCGATACAGTCCCGCAAATACGACCCGTCCATCGTCCAGCACGACGAACGCCGCCACGTAGACGGCGTTCGACAGGGCGCTTTCGGCCCGCGGGTTCTGCGTCGACTGGTAGGCGTTGAACAGGTCAGGACGCTGGTCGGCGAGCCAGGGCAGCACGCGGGCGAGCTCGGGCTCGGGGGGACGGTGGCGCAGGACCAGAACGTCCTTCGGCTCAAGGCCCTCCAGGCGGAGCAGGTCGCTCAGGTCCACCATGCGCTACCCGCTTCCCTGATTGCGCTCGCGGTCGAGTGCGACCCAATTTTCGAGAATCCGCTTCAGGGCGGACATCCGACCGTCGTCGGCGAGATCCAGGACATCGGCGCTCGGATATTTCTCGGCAGGCGAAAGCCGGAGCCCGGGAATCGAAGCCACCTCGTTCCGGATATCGCCGATCTCGCGTCCGATGGCGCCGGCAATGCTGGGGAAGGCGAAGGCGATGCGCCCATCCGCACCCAGACTCAGCAGGGTCTCCGGCGGACAAGAGGGCACACGCAGATGCAGGCCGCCATGGGGCTGACGGCCGGCCCCTACAGGGCATCCATGCTCCCTGGCCCAGTGGAGCAGGTCCGCCTGCAGGCCGGCCGCCCCACCTCCAACCCGCGCGCGCACCGCCTCGAAGAACGCATCCTCGGTCCATCTCGGTCCGACCGGCGTCGAGCCCTTCCGCTGAGCCGCGCGCGCCGTGTCGCCAACGAGTTCCGAGGAAACCATGCGGAGATCGCCGGAGACGTATTGGCGGACTTCGACCGCCAGCACTTCGACGGTCGACATCTGCTCGTTCAGGAACTCGACGATGGTCCGCAGTTCCGAAGGGATGCGGTTGGCGGCGAAGATCAGCCGCAGGTCACGGGCGTCCAGCTTTTCGCGGACGCGCATCCAGAAATCGTCCGAGGCCGCATCGCCGCCAAGGAAGCCCGCCAGATCGTCCGCGGCACCATCGCGGCTCGTTTCGAAAGCGGCCCGCAGGCTCTCCGCCGTCATCGCGTTCATGCCGTTGGCGGCATAATCCAGCATCTGGGCGACGACCTCGCGGCGCAGTCGCGCGTCGCCCGCGCGCTTGACCTCGACCATCGTCGGCGTGCCGTCACGGGCGAGCAGCATGATGTCGAGCGACCAGCGGTCCTGGCCGGCTTCGCTGTCGGCGATGGCGAACTCCGACTTCACAAGCAGATAGGGCTCCTCGGGCAGTTCCGAGCCGGGGACGCCCGTCAGCAATTGCGGATGGCGCTCCAGCAAAGCATGCAGTTCGGCCTCGCGCAGCAGTTCCTCCCGTTCGAGCGACAGAAGGCCCCGGTGGTGGTCGATCAGGTAGAATCCGGCCATCGCCTTCCCTTCAGTCCAGATCATCCAGGAACTCGGAGGCCGGATCGACGCCCGTGATCAGCAGGTGGTCCCGCGCCCTGGTCGCGGCGACATAGAGCAGATGACGCTCGGTGTCGTAGACCTCCTGCAGGTCGGCCTCGTCGCCGATGGCGGCGATGCGCGCTTCCGAGGGGATGACGTCTTCGTCGCAGGCCATCACAGCGACGGCGCGGAACTCCAGCCCCTTGGCCCTGTGCATGTCGCCGATCGAGACCAGCCCGTCGCCCAGCGCCTGCTCGTCGGAGATGTTGAGCCATCCGAGGCCCGCAGCCTTCGCCGCGGCCCTGGCGCGGTCGAGCTCGGCCTCAGAGCGGACGAATAGGCCGATCTCCTCCGGCGCCACACCCTCGGCCAGCCGCGCTTTCAACCAGGCCGCCACGTGCGCCATCTCGTCGCCGGCGCTGTCCAGCACCTCGATCTCCGGCGGCGGCCCGTCGAAGAGCGAGAGGGCGCCGCGGCGGTCTTCCGAATTGCCGTCCACGTCGCTGATCGACGCCGGCAGCAGCCGGTCGGCCGCGGCCCGGATCTGCTGGCTGGTGCGGTAGTTGATGCGGAGCGTGTGCGAGCGGCCGCGTACATCGACGCCGAGCCGCTTCCACGAGAACGGCTGGCGGAAGATGCGCTGGCCCAGATCGCCAGCGAAGAAGAGACCGTCCGGCGCGCCGCCGGTCAGCGCCGCGAGGAAGCGGAGCTCGGCGACGCTCACGTCCTGCGCCTCGTCGACGACCGCATGGGCGAACGGCTGCGCGCTGCGCTTCTGCAGCGCCGCCGTCACCCGCCCGAACATGGCCGGCCATGTCGTCATATTGCGCTGCGCCAGTCCGGCCCGGACATGCTTCATGACCGACCAGAGGGCTTCGCGCTGGCGTTGGCCGAGCCGGGTCTTGCGGCCGAGGCGCGGCACATCGCGATAGGCGTCCCAGTCGGCCAGTTGCCAGGCGTCGGCGACCTCGCGCCACTCGGCATAGGCGAAAGCCTCGGTGAAGCCCGCGCCGTCGAGCCCCTTCAGCGCCTCCCGGACGAGCGCGCGCTGCACGCTGGCCGGCGCCATGTTCGGCTGCCCCAGCAATTCGGTGTGCAGGTCGTGGGCGACGGCGCGCACCGGTTTCACCGTGATCCGCCGGCCGGCCTCGCTCTCCAGGCCGGCGAGCCGGTCCAGCTTCAGCCGGAGATGCCGTGCCAGCGCGCCGTTGAACGTCGTGAGCAGGACCCGGGCCCCGGGGTCGCGGCGGGCCAGATGGACGGCGCGGTGCAGCGCGACCACCGTCTTGCCCGTCCCCGCGGAGCCCGCCACCCGGGCCGGCCCGCCATAGTTGTCGACGGCAAAACGCCGCTGCGCCGGATGCAGAAAGACGGTCCACTTCTCCCAGGGGAAGTCCAGCGCCCGCTCAAGCTCGTCGCGGCCGGTGAAGGCGCGGAAGCGGCGCTGGGCGTCGGGATGCTCGAAGGGGTCCGCGTCGGCAGCCGTTTCCGGCGCGGCCTCGGGCGTCTCGCCGGCGGCGAGGCTCAGCAGCGCTTCCGCCGCCTCGGCCGGCAGGTGCTCCAGCAGGTCGAACAGGCCGTCCTCGTCGACCGCCAGCACCCGCCCGAGCCAGTCGGACGGCACGCCCCATGACAGCAGTTCGTCGTCGGAGCGTTCCCCGAAAAGCGCCGGGCCGGCCGTCGTAGCCTGCGCTGCGCCGGCATCGGCTTCGACCGTCTCCTGACGGCTGACTTCCTCGATCTCGACGAGCTGGGCCGCGCCGGTTCTGGGGTGGCGCTCGATCCGCCGCCGCTCGGCCCACTGATAGGCGGCGTCGTGACGGTCGACGTGGCAGAGCAGCAGGCCGGAACCGCTCTGATGCACGATCAGGCGGAGGTCGCGGCTGACCCGGACCGAGCGGAAGCCCGGGTCGCGCGCCTTGCTCAGCTTGTGGAACTTCAGTCCCGGATGGCCGGGATTGGTCTGCAGGTCGAAGACCGTCAGCTTCACCTGCTTCTGCGCCTCGTTCGGCAACCGCCCCAGCGCCGCGGTAAAACTATCGGCGATGCGGAAGTTCATTGGGCGCCGGGGTCGATCTCTGAGAGCAACCTTGCCAGTACCAACTCATAAATTTCCGCGCAGCGGGCTGTCGGCATCACGCTGACGATGAAACCATCGCTTCCCGTCTCGACATTCAGTCGTGGGTTTCTCTCATTGACGCAATAGCCGACACACCCCGCATCGAGTGAACGGTACCGACCGTCGGCCGTGTGGAAGGCAAAGGGCACCGGCCCGCCGATCCTGTGCGAGATCGCAAAGACCAGCTTGATGAACCGGTCCGTCCGGGCCGAGTCCGTTGCGGAAACTTTCTTGAGGGCGTCGGGCGTGAAGACTTCGGTCTGCTCGCCGGTCGAGAACGGCGGTGAGCGGTCGGGGAAATCCGGAAGCACGATTGGAAGGCGCGGCGCTTCCCGCCGTTCGGCTTCCGACAAGAATCTTGTCTCGATCATGATCAAATGGGCCTCGTCCCTATTACCCGCGTCTTCGCTATGATTGCAGGCTCCCCCGCCATTCACCCCACTCCGTAGACCTTCATCACCTCGTCGCCGAGGTGGTTGATCACCTTCACCGCGATGCGGCCCGTCGCGGGCTTGTCGAAGGGCCGGGAGGTGTCGCTGTTCAGGCTGGCCCAGGCTTCCGCGTCGATCTCCGCCTTCAGCGTCGTCTTCAGCGCCTTGTAGGGGTCGGCGGCGGCGCCCAGGAAATAGGCGTGGCGGACGAAAAAGCTCTCGTCGTCGTAGTTCGTGTCGATGAACCAGCAGGCGATGCTTTCCGGCCCGCCGCTCTCGACCTCGCCGGTCTGCGGCTTGAAGACGTCGATGCCGCGGATCTTCACGCGGACCCGGTCGTCCGCCGCCTCCATGATCTCGATGTCCGGCTCGCCGAAGACGACGAACAGGTTGGCCTTGTCGGTCTTGCGGAAGTCCTCGGCCATGTGCAGGTCGGCGTTCATCCGGGCCTTCAGCACCGGCACGCCCCCCAGCTTGGCGAACTCCGACGAATGGGCGTCGAAGGAGAAGGCGCAGGCGATCAGCACGTCATAGCCGAGGTCCGCGGTCTCCCGCGCGGCCAGCACCAGGTCCTGGCGGCCGACGGTGCCGAACTCCGGGCCGATGAAGACGCCCGCCTGCTGCTCGGCGCCGTCCTCGTCCTCGTAGGTGGCGCGGGCGCAGACATAGTCGCCGGGCCGGGGCTGCAGCGAGGTGAAGCGGATGCGGTTGGCGCGGTCGGTGAACTGCACCCCCGCGGTCTTCAGGTTGTCCAGGATGACGGCGGCGAAGTCGTTCGACGCATCCGGCGCCGGCGGGTCGGCCGGGTCCTCGTCCAGGCCGATCAGCTCGTCGTCCTCGTCCACGGCGACAGTGCGGTGGGGCGACAGGCTCTCCACGGTGAAGGGGCCGGCGACGCGCACCTTGCCAGTGTCCTGGTAGGGGCGGTCATAGAGATATTCGTGGTCGGCCGCGGCGGCGATGGAGGCGTCGATCTCCCGCTGCCGCGCGATGCGGGCGTCCCAGAAGGCCGCCAGCGCCTGCACCGCGGCCCCGGGCCAGCCGGCCGGCGCCTCCCGCGGGACCTCCCATTCCATGAAGCCGGCGGCCGGCGCCCTCTCGCCCGAGGGCATCTCGACCGTCGCTTCGGGGCCGGCGGTGAAGTCGATCATTTGCCCCTTGCGGCCCCCCGCGGTCACCTCGAAGGGTTCCGCATGGCCGGCCAGCGCGCGGTTGAGGTCCGCCAGCGCCGCCTCGACGGCGGGCTGCAACCGCTCCCAGATGACGTCGATTTCGGCGTTGTTGGCGATGGCCTTCAGCGTGATGTGGGGCACGCGCTCATAGACGAAGCCCTGGCGGATGTCGCCGCTGGTGGCGCCGGCGCGCGGCGGCTTCCGCGTGACCTCGGCTTCCTTCTGCCGGCCGGCGGCGCTGTCGGCCAGCAGGTAGTAGGGATAGCGCGCGCCCATGATCCGCGCCCGGGCCAGCGCCAGGGCGACGCGGGAGGTGTCGACGGTGATCCAGCGCCGCCCCCACTGCTCCGCCACCGTCGCCGTCGTGCCCGAACCGCAGGTCGGATCCAGCACCAGATCGCCCGGATCGGTGGTCATCAGGATGCAGCGTTGAATCGCCGTGGTTGATGTCTGAACCACATAGATTTTCGGATCGGCTCTACTTTGGACGCCACCAATGTTCGTCCAGAGGTTGTTTATAGGATTGACAGGGTAGTCGTCCAAGAACCGCGTGTACCTAAGCGTCTTTCCCATTTGCTCGATCCGGTCCGCTTTCAAAAGGCGCGGCATCGAAGCTTCCTCTGTTTTCCAGTAGCCGACAGGAAAAAATTCGCCTCCATCGAATTGAACCGGGTACCTAGTTCCGGGACTTTGACTGGTCAAATCGCTTGAAGTTGTAAGTCGATCATCACCTTTTTCAGATCGTTTTTTTGATACAGCGTAGCGGGTGCCGCCAACTTCGCCCTCAACCTTTTCATTAAATATGCCGCGATACTTGAGCTTATCGCGCGTTTTGGAATACCAAATAATGTAGTCAGCTACTCCAGCAATCTCATTGGAAGACTGGCCAGTTGTCTTTGCAAACACGATCTCTGAGACGAAGTTATCCGTCCCAAACACCTCGTCCATCAGGGCGCGGACCCGGTGGACGTTCTCGTCGCCGATCTGGACGAAGACGGAACCGGACTCGGTCAGCAGGTCGCGCGCGGCGGTCAGCCGGTCGCGGAGATAGGTCAGGTAGGAATGAATGCCGTCGCGCCAGGTGTCGCGGAAGGCCTTCACCTGCTCGGGTTCCCGGGTGATGTGGTCGGCCTTGCCGTCTCGAACGTCCGTCGTGGTCGTCGACCACTGGAAGTTGGAGTTGAATTTTATGCCATAGGGCGGGTCGATGTAGATGCACTGCACCTTGCCCCGCAGCCCCTCGCGCTCGGCCAGGGAGGCCATGACCTGCAGGCTGTCGCCCAGGATCATGCGGTTGGACCAGTTCTGGGGGTGGGCGTAGAACTCGGCCTGGGCGTCCTTCGGCACGCCGTTGAAATCGGCGAACAGGTCGGGCGCGTCGTCGTCCCGTTCCGGGCGGCGCGCCTTCGACTGGCGCATCAGGTCATCGACGATGACCTTCGGGTGCACCTTCTCCTGGATGTAGAGCGGCGGCGCCGGGACCACCAGGTCGGACCAGTCGGCGATGTCCTTGCCGCGCCAGACCAGCTGCGGGTCCAGGTCCGGGTCGCGGCGCTCGAACGCCGCGCGGACGTCGCGGTCGATGACGCGCTCGGCCGCGCTCTCCAGCTCCGCCGTCGGCACGTTGACCCGCTTGTGCGGGTATTTCTGCGCCTCGACTTCCTTCGGCCCCTTCGGCTTACGCGCCATCGACGTCCTCACCTTCGTCATCTTCGTTGAATCCCTCGGCACGCGCCCCAGGACGGGGGACCCCACTTCGCAAATAGTCGATGTGCTCGAAGAGGTCCGGCGTCACACTACGCCAGAGCGGATCCAGAATGATCTGCACGCCTTCACGCCGCGCCAGCTTCGCCGCGGGCACGAAATCCGAATCCCCAGCGACAAGGATGATCGTGTCGACCTGTTTCTTGAGAGTGAGCGAGGCGATATCGAGTCCGATGCGCATGTCGACGCCTTTCTGACGAAGGCCCGCGTAGAAGTGATCGTCGGTCAGATCATCCACGCCGATTTTTCCCGCAATCAGATCCTTCTGGACGTTCTCGTCCATCACCCATGATCGCTCGCGCATAACCGAACCCAGCCGAATGGCAAAATTGCGCTTCCGCCTCAGCGCCTCGAACAATTCGCGCCGGAAAATGGCCTGGGCGCTCCTGGCGTAGTCAATTCCCCGGCCGCTTACGGGAAGATGGGCCTTCCTGTCATATGGAATCGCGTCGTAATAGAAGCAGCGGTAAAGCAAGGCGAAATCATGGGGCTGACGCGCAACCTTGTTGAGCTGTCTGAGATGACTGCGCACCAGGTGCTCGATGGCGTCAGCTACTTGTGCGGGATCGTTCGGGTCGACTGTTTTCCGGACGCTTGGCAAGCGCGCCAGGAAGTATCCGCCGTCGATCAGGATTGCCGCCTTCGTCATGGGCGGCGCCGGCACAAAAAAGCCCCAGGGGGTCGGCCGATCCCAGGATAGCTATGGGGAACGGCGTACTGCCAAGGGGCGGATACAGATTGTATATAGGATTCGGTCGCCAAATTGGCAATTTTTTTGATTGCGAAAATGGTTGGCGAAAAGCGGCCTCGGAAAACATCCACGGAAAATTTCATCGGGATTCGCCTCCCGAATTTGCATCGTCGGCATGGAGTTCCTCGACCACCGGCCAGTAGCGTTCCGCGGTCGCGGTCAGCCAGTCGGCCAGCCTGTCCCATTGGGTCCGGTCGGTGACGTCGGCTTCGAGGCGGGTGGTGAAGAACTGCTGGCGACCCTCGCCCCCCATGTCGACGCCGAGCCGCGACGCGAGCCATTCGGCGTGAGGTTCGAGGAAGGCGGCGGTCTCCTCCGCGCGTGCACCGCGGCGGCCGCGCAGGAAGACGCCCACACGCTGCTTCGACACGAACAATGCGATGAACACTTCCCAGTGATCGTCCCACCAGTGCCTGCTGGACGACGCCGAGGGCAGGACCCCCTCCCAGGCTTCGGGGTGGCGTTCGATGACATGGGTCCAGAAGTCCCGGCGGAACTGTCCGAGCTCGGTGGGGGCTTCGGCCGCCTCCGCCTGCAGACGCCGCTCCCAGTGGTTGGGACGGACCAGCACGTCGAACAGCGGCGCCGGCAGGCTGTCGCCGATGCGGACGACCTTCACCTGGACAGCGAAGAAGGCGAAAGGCTCCGGCGTGTGCTCGTTCAGCCACTTGATCGCCGAAACGTGCGGCTCCTCGAAGCGGGCGGCGACCCAGATGACGGTCTGCGCGTCGAGACCGGCGAGATAGGTCATGATCTGGCCGAGATGGCGGTGGTCGGAGCCTTCGAGCTGGTTCTCGATCAGGACCAGACTGTCGTCGGCGGCGCTGCGGGCGAGAATGTCGGCGGAGTATTGCTGCACCGGCGCCTCGCGGCGGACCAGTTCCAGCGTCAGGCCGACCTCGTCCCCCAGCGCGCCGAGATTGTCGCAGAGCCAGGGCGTGAAGCTGTGCGCCTCATGCTCCCAGGCCTCGCGCAGGCCGACTTCGCGCAGTTCGCCGAGTTCCGTCATGCCGCGGCCGACTCCCTCACGAAGCCCTCGATCAGCCGGTCGAAGGCGTCGTCGATTTCGAAGACCTCGGTGAACTCGGCGAAGGCCCAGCGGCCGTGGCTGCCCAGATTGTTCACGCCGGGCACCCAGTAGGTGTTCATCGTGGAGACCTTCTCGGCCTTGTCGCCCTTCGGATAGCCGGAGATCTCCACCACTAGGTTCAGCGGGTCGTCCGCACCGCGGCCGTCGTCGATGCGGACGACGAAATCCGGGATGTAGGTGCGCTGGCCGGAGCCGTAGCGGTAGGGCACCTCCAGCCCCAGTCCCTGGTTCTTCACATAGGCCATCACGCGGGGGTGCTGCTCCGCGACGCGGCAGAACTGTTCCTCCCAGGTACTGTCCCAGACCACGTAGTTGACGTGGGACTTGTCGAGGTTGGTCGGCCAGAGCTTGTCGCTGGAGGAGTTGAAGTTGACGTGCATGGTCGAGCCGGCCGGGTTGAACGGGTCGAGGATCGCCCGCACCGGTCGTTGGTCCAGCATCTGGGCCGTCACGGCGTCGGCGATCCGGCACGCCGCCATGTCGGCGATCTCCCGGTACATCAGCTGGGCCGGGAAGGTGCCGCCCTTGCATTCCAGGCACTGGTCGATCCAGACGCGGGCGATGCGTTTCAGCTGTCCGAACAGGTGCAGTTTCGCGTCGCCCCCGGCGTCGCGATACTTGTGCAGCAGCAGGTGGTGGGTGAGGTTGTAGACGATGGACGAGGGCCGCGTGTCCCTCAGATGCTCGACCGAGAGCTGCGCCTTCTCCCCGATCAGGCCGCTGTTGACCGTCTTCGTCGCGCCGACGAGATCGGGCGTGAGAACGAGCTTCGACTCTGCGGTGAACTTCGGGACCAGCTTCTCCGGCGGCAGATCGACGCGATAGCCGCGGACACGCGGGAAGCGGATCTCCAGGTGATCGCGCTCGGGCCGGACGGCGCGGATGTTGGTGGTCTTCTTCGGCGGCTTTGGCGGCGCGACCACCGGCTGCGCCGTGAAGTCGAACGGGATGCCCAGGATGTCGGCATACTCGGCGTCGAACAGGCCCGTATCCGGGTCGACGTCATAGGACTGCCGCCGCAGTCCTCGGCCCACCACCTGCTCGCAGAGGAGCTGCGTGCCGAAGGCGCGGACGCCAAGGATGTGGGTCACCGTGTTGGCGTCCCAGCCCTCGGTCAGCATCGACACCGAGACCACGCAGCGTATCGACTCGCCCAGACGGCCCTTCTTGCCGACGGTGTTCATGACCTCGCGCAGCAGATCCTGGTCGGTGATGTTGTCGGCGGCGTTGCGGTCTCCCGTCCGCTGGACTATGTCGTCGCGGAAGCGATCGATCTCGTCCGTCGCGATCTCGCGGAAGTTCCGGTCCAGCGCCTCGCCGGATTCCAGCTGGGCGCTGTCGATCAGCAGTGTCCGCGGCCGCGCCAGTCTTTCGCCGTTGTCGTCGTAATTGCGGAAGAGTTTCAGTCGGCCCTGTTCGAAGGTCCGGCTCTCGTCGTCGTGGTGCCGGAAGAAGCCGGAGATGTAGTCGTGCACCAGCTTCGACGTCGTGGTGTTGTTGCAGACGACGATGAACACCGGCGGCACGCCGATGTCGTTGTCTTCCCACAGATCGAAGACCTTCTCGTAGTGCCCGTAGAGCGCCTCCAGAGCCGTCTGGAGCTGGATCGGAATGGAATGGGAGTCGACAGGCTTGCCGCCCTTCAACAACCCCTTCTTCGGCATCTTCTTGCCGATCGTGTCCCAGAGGTTGCGGTACTGCGGCATGTCCCCGCCGGGGATGTTGTCGGCGATGGGCACCCGCGGCAGTTTGACGATGCCGCTTTCGATGGCGTCGACCAGCGAGAAGTCGCTGACCGTCCACGGGAACAGCGTGCCCTCGCGGTAGCCCGAGCCCCTCAGGAAGAAGGGGGTCGCCGACAGGTCGTAGACCGTCCGGATGCCCATGCCGCGATGGCGGCGTATGGCCTCGAGCCCTGATATCCAGAGCCGAGCGGCGGCGTTGTTCTCGTCCGCCTCCTTCTTCTCGTCGCCCTTGAGTTTTTCCTCGGCGGAAAGCGGCCGCTCGCGGTAGCAGTGATGCGCCTCGTCGTTGATCACGACGATGGCCTTGTCGTGCATCAGTTCCGGCATGACCCGGCGGAGCATCTGCCCGTCGGTCTCCAGCAGCGCCATCTTCCCGTCGCGGCCCTCGATCGCCTTCTGGGTGCCGCGGGCGACGTCGGTGGTCACACGGTGCTTGAAGGCGTGGTAGTTGGTCACGACGATCTTCGCCTTCAGCACATCGTCGAGCATGTCCTGGGGCACCAGTTCCCGAGTGCGGTAGTAGTTCTCAGGGTCATTGGGCAGTAGCACGCGCAGGCGGTCGCGGATGGTGATGCCCGGCGCGACGATCAGGAAGCTTCGGGAGAAGCGGTTGCTGCCCGGCATGCGGACGGCGTTGATCGTCTGCCAGGCGATCAGCATGGCCATGACCGTGGTCTTGCCGGCGCCCGTCGCCAGCTTCAGCGCGATGCGGAAGAGTTCCGGATTGGCGTCGCCGTTGGCATCCTGGAGGTGGTTCAGCGCGAAATGGGCCGGACGCTCCCGGCTCGCCACCTCGGCCAGCCAGATCGCCGTCTCTGCCGCCTCCACCTGGCAGAAGAACGGGCGCACGTCGTTGAACTGATGCTCCCGCCAGTGGCGCAGCAGGCGGGCCGTATGCGGCGTCACGCGCCACTGGCTCTCGCTCGGCAGCCGCCGCCAGACATCGACCTCGGCGCGGATCCGGTTGACGATCGGCTTGAGGACGTATTCCTGCCCGTCCGCCTCGGTCAGCAGATCACCCTGGCCGGCCCTGGACGACTTCTTGCCCTTCTTGGACTGGGGGACCGGCGTGATCAGTTCGGAATGGCGACGTGTGTCGATGATCCGATTGGTCGGCTGACCATCGTCGTCGAGTTCCCAGTGCCGCCCCGGATAGCCATAGGGCGAGTTCAGGATCGGCTTCTCGAAAAATGAATCTGCCACGCCCTCTCCCTTGCGGTCGCGAGCATACTCCCAGCTCTGCAACCGCAAGGGGATGCTACTTCCTTGCAGTGGTGTGAGGGAAGACCGTCAATTGCGAAGGGGTATGCCGTGCGCGATGGGAGGCAATAAAGCTCAATCGACCATTGGGTGTTGCAGCATGGATCACTCGCCGTAAAGTTGGTTCCAATGCTCGGGGTTAGATCAGCTCGTTCGTAGTTTTTCACCTGACTTTTTGGGGGTATGGCGCGGCATGTGGGGACCCGTCTGGGAAAATGCGCAGGCTTTCGGAACGGTTGTCGGCCAAGGCGTTCTTCTGTTCGCAAGCCTGTTGCGGCAGGAATACGCCCCGGGCCTCGTTTGCGTAGCGCTGGTCATCGCGTTGGCCTTTGTAGGTATTCGCTACTACTTCAAAACCCGTAATATCTTGAAGGCCATCAAGGTTTTCTCTGAAATTGTTGAGCGCGCACCGGACGCAGTTGCCTTCCAGCGGAGCTACATTGATCTTTCTTCTGAATTGCATGCTCTGGAGAATCGGAGTCTGAATGAGCCCGCAAGCCGGCTTGGTACTGC
Source organism: Minwuia thermotolerans (assembly GCF_002924445.1). NCBI lineage: Bacteria > Pseudomonadati > Pseudomonadota > Alphaproteobacteria > Minwuiales > Minwuiaceae > Minwuia > Minwuia thermotolerans. Next base: position 185,522 of record NZ_PIGG01000045.1, on the reverse strand, counting down.
TTGGCGCGAATATGCAGAGACTCTAGAGGAGTCTTCGGCCAATGAACGAATTTACAATTCGGTCCGTCCATCATCCTATTTCAATCGTGAAGATCTCGGGATTGAAGACGGCTTCTGGCGACATGTGCCGGCGCTGTTTGTTTCAGTTGGCTTGTTCTTAACTTTTCTTGGTCTCGTCGCGGCGCTCGATACCGCCTCGGAGACTTTGCGGTCGGCTACGGATGGCTCCGAGGCCGGAACCACAGGAGCCCTCACTGACCTCCTGTCCGTCGCTAGCGCAAAGTTCATCATGTCGCTCACTGGTTTGCTTTGCTCAATCTTGTTCACTGTCGAACTTCGGGGCCGTACCGGCAAGATCGACGATCGCTTGTTGAGACTTTGCAATTCGATTGAGAAACGTGTCCTGTTCCGCACGCCCGAAAGCCTGCTGGCAATGATGCTTACCCAGCAGGAGCGGCAGACCGAGCAGTTGAAGGGTCTCTTGCCGGAACTGGTGGCACAGCTTGGTCGCCCGCTGCAGACCGCTGCCGAGCAACAAACCGAACGCCTGGCGTCGATGGAGAACAGCCTGACAGTCGGCCTCCAGACCCTGAACGAGGGGGTGCCGACAGCCATCCAGAATTCCATGCAGCCGATCATGGAGCGTCTGGAGCAGAACCTCGGCAGTACCACAAAGGACATTGCGGATGGCCTGAGCGGTCAGTTGACCGCGGGCATGAGGGACTCCCTGGAAGAGATGGGCAGGACCATGGACAAGGTCGGCCAGTCTCTCTCCGTCATGACCGAGCGGATGGACAACTCCTCCAACACCATGGCCGGGCAGGTCGACGCGGCGGTAGCCGCGCTAGCGCAACAGATAGGTGAGCTACGCAGTCAGATGGCAGCGTCGACAGAGGGTGCCACACAGGTTCTGAACGATGGGACGGAACGTCTGCTGTCGCGAATGGACACGGCCCTGCAGGCAATCCAGCAGAACACGGAACGCGGTGGCGAAACCCTCGAGCGGTCCGCGCAGACCCTGCAAGGAGCCGCGTCAGAGATTGCGGAGACAATCCGACAGGCTGGCGCGGCCTCAGCTGACGAAGCCGACAAGACGGTGCGCCAGGCTGGTGAAAGCGCGACCGCGGCGATGGGCGAGGGACTTGCGGGCCTCGTCGACGGTCTGACTAAGGCCATGTCCGATATCGAGGGACAGACTGGCCGCTTCGCCGAGGCCTTCCGGGGCGATCTGCTGACGCCTATTGAGGAATTGCAGGTCGGCTTGAATCGCTGGCGCGAGGCGATCCAGGGCGCCACCACCCAAAGCCAGCGCCACGCCGATGCGGTCTCGAATAGCGCGGGCGCAATCGAACTGGCCAATGCCGAGATTTCGAAGACGACGGAAGACTTGGCGCGCGCAACCAGTCCGATGGCAGAGGCCGCTGGCCGGATCGAGGCCTCAAACCGTGAACTCGTGCGGATGATCGAAGCCGCAGCCAATGCGATGGAGTTGGCAGTTCAGGGTGTCCAGGAACCGCAGCGCGCGATGCACCAGGCTATCGATTCGCTCGAAACCGCTGTCGACGACTTCAGCAACATCGTCAATCGCTACCAGGACATAGACAGCGCGTTGGGCCGCGCCTTCGAAGAGATCCGCAACCAGGTTCAGCAAAGCGTGCAGGAGATCGGTAGTTTCGCCGAAACGCTCAATACGCAAACGGCCGAGGCGTTGACGACGCTGCGCGCCGTAGTCGAGCAGATCGAGCCCTATCGCGGGCCGAATAGGTAGTCGCGCACCATGGCCATCCTGAGCGGACGGACGCGACGACAGGAAGAGGAAGGCGAATCCGTCTTCGTCTCGATGACCGATCTGTCGGTCTCGTTTCTGTTCATCCTGCTCATCCTGCTGGCATTCTTCGCGACACAGTTCCGCTCAGATCAAACCATTCCACTGGAGGAGCACGTGCGTGTTGTCGGCCAACTGACGGCCGAGAGGGACGAGGCTCGTCGGGAAGCGGACACGCTCCGCGTCCGGATCGCAGACCTCGAGGAATTGGTGGAGAAGCGCGACAGGCGAATTGCCGAGCTCGAACGACTGCTCGCCGACGCAAATCGAAAAATCGAGAAACTCGAGACGCAGATCAGGGAATTGCAGGTACCGGATCCCTTATCGGAATATCTGAGGCAGGCAACGGATCAGCGAAACCTGTTGCTGTCAGAACTGAAGAAACGGATCGAGGAAAAGACCGGCATCAAGGTCTCGATCGATCAGGACAGCGGCCTGATCCGCCTGTCGGCCGACGAACTGTTCGCCTCCGGCCAGTGGCGCGTGACAACCGACCCCGAAGGTACCGCATACAATATCGCCACCGCCATCGCCGAAGCGCTGATCGCTGTGCTGCCACCCTATGCAGTTGGGGAGGGAGGCCACTTCGACCCGGAGAAGAACCGAAACAGCGTACTGATCGAGACTGTCCAGATCGAGGGTCATACCGACGTTGTGCCCGTCAGCGGTCGTGGCGAACTGATCGATAATTACGACCTCTCCGCCCGGCGGGCTGCAGAAATGTTCCGTGTCATGATCGGGAGCAACGACCGGCGGCTCATGAAATTTCGCAACTTGTCCGGACACCCAGTGATGTCCTTTGCCGGCTATGGCGAACTGCGACAGCTTCCAAGGCTTCCGGGCGCCAGCGAGACCGACAACAATCGGAGGAACCGACGTATCGACCTGAGGCTAATCTTGCAGTTGCCCCGAAGCGTCGATGAAATCGACAAGATCAAGGATGCACTCCGCAACAGCGCAGGTAGGACGATCGACGATGAATAAGGAGACTCACCTGTCGGAAGTCCTCCTTGATTCCGTCCGGCGAACCGTAGCACTACCCAGGATCGCATCTGAGCCGGTGGCCGTGAACCGGGCGGCGAAAGCCATTCGCGACCGATGGCCCGATGTGGCTGGACGCGATCTCCCCGGCGACCCGGAAGACATTGTACGAGGGCTGCTCGCGCGCATCGAGCGAGACGACTGGAGAGACTGCTACTGGAGCGACCTTTGCGATGGTATCCGTGCCATCGGTGACACGCGAAAATCATTCTGGAAGCAGACGCAATACAGGCCCGTTCTCGACCTCCTCTTCCAGGAGGTTCGGCGCGGAGAACAGCCGATCTTCATCGCCGCGGCAGCCCGGGCCTATGTTGACAGCTGGGACCGAGATTCCACATTCACCGTCGAGCTGGGCCACCGTCTCTTGCAACGGAAGACGGTGCCGCAAGACTGGTTCCACGAGCTCGCCACGACCTACGCCCTGTTCAATCCTGACGAGGTCGTCGGAAGGCTTCGCGCCGCCCTGATTGAGAGCGACAGCCCCTACGAGACAATTCGCGGCCTCGGCATGCCGGCCCCACATGGTCTCAGTCTTATGCAAGAGGTGCACAGGGACTTCATTCGTCATCTGGATCGAAGGCTGCAGGCTGGTGACGTAGAAGCCTATCGCTTGTTGCTTGACTGGATCGCGCCTGAGGGCAGGGAGCCGATGCTGACCGGGGCCGGAGAAGCCATTGCTGCAATGCTGACGCCTTGGATCGAGCAGGAACCTCCGGCAGAAGTCCGGGATCTTCTGGAACATCGGCTCGTCGAGGCTTTCCAAGATCCACGAATCCTGAGAGCTGGTGCCTGGGGAGCCTGTAGCCGAATTTCGGAGCGCGCCAGCGACGTCATGTTGCGCTGGCTTACCGGCAAGACGATCCGAACCTTCTTCCGGATCATCGATCAGGTCGCTGGCAGTCACATGTGGAAGGATCGAGGGCCATTCTGGCTGGATCGGCTGGAGAAGGGCTACATTCAGGAAGCGTGGTTCGCGCTCAGCCCATTGGGCGAAACTGTTGCAAATAGACTTGATGCAGAGAGTAGAGGAGAGATCTCGCTTGCGTGGGCAGAAAACAAGTCTCGAAACTCAAGTGACAAGGAAAAATGCCTTCTCTTTGTCAAGGACAGTGGCCTGTGGATTGTAGAAGGTTCGCACAATTTCAAGGTACATATTTTTTCGAGGGATTCTGGTGATCCTGTAGCCCCATATCAGGAGGCATACGATTGCGATGAAATTCGGCGGACTCAGAGAGATCGCCGGAACGTTGAAGCGATCGTTCATCGCGGCCCCTGGCAATACAAGGTTGGGAGAAGGATTGCTGAATGGTCCAAGTAGCAGCAAGTCTGACCGATCCCGTTGTCTTCATGGCTCGCACCGAAGGGGCGAAGCGTTGGTTCAGGATTCGCCGGGACGAACCGATTGTCCTGCCGACTGACAGCTGGACCTACGAAGACCACGCACTGGCGACGGCCATCGCCGAACTGCGCCACATCGGCGAGGAGCGGGATGGCGCTGTCCGGTTCGAAGATGACCGTATCGTTGCCGATCATGCCGCGATTGCTGCCTTGGGTGTCAATGCGGCGCGCCAGCTAGGACTGCCTGAAACGGTACCGTACGCTTTCCATGCCGACACCCGCGGCGTAATCGGCAAGGACAGCTTTCGTCTGGTTGGGGACTGGATGGAGGGCGGCCGGCTTGTCACGACGCGCCGAAACGGTGCCTTCCTGACGGCCGCAGGCGGGACCTTTCGGATCCCGGAGCCGATCTTCTCGGCACTTGAGCTATGCGACAGTTTCGAGGCAGGTGCGCTCGACCTGCCGGAACACTGGGCCGCACTGGCGCGGTTTCGGGCGACGCTCGATCCGGAAACCAGCGGCGACATCGCGATAGAACCGAGCGCCGCCGATCACGTGCGCATGGCAGCGGCACTTCAGGAAGCCCGGATTTACACCGCTGCCGCATTCTCACTTTCTCTGCGCTCAGGCGATGAGGAGTTCCAGTTCGATCCGGTGCTGTTCGACACCGCCACGATCGATGCCCGGCGCGAGACAGGACTGGAGATCAGCGAGCGGGACGGCCTTCTTGGCGTGGAACAGGCGGGTGCGTTCCGGAGCGATCCCGAACGCGGCTTCAGGGCCTTTGACCGGGTAAAGCGCACATATGTGGTCGGGCGCGGCCAGTACGTTCTGCTGGACGACGACCTGGCGTCGGTTCTTCAGGTGGTTCGCGACAAGCAGGAAGCGCCCGTGGAGGAGCGAAAGGCCTTCTTCGCCAATCCCAAACCTGCAATCCGTGAGGCGCTGGGGTCGAAACGAGAAGCCAACGACGACGATCCGACTACCGCGATGCAGATCGACGAGAGCGTTGAAACAGCCATGGATGGCCTGTTTCAGGAGACTCTGGAATACGCGGACAGGGCCATCGGATCTGGCGCGTGGACGAAGCCGGAGCTGGAGTTCCTTCCCAAGGTCTCGAATGTCTGGCTGCCTGAATCCTTTGCCGTCAATCTCGCCGGTACCTGGGTTAATGTCACTGAGTCCAGTGCCCCTGCCGAGCGGAAGAAGCTGCAAGCGGCGATCGACGAAGGGCGCGCCAGCGTCGAGATCGATGGCAAGGCGGTGCCTGCCACACAACAGTCCATCGAAGATCTCGAGCGGCAGGTGCGCGAACGCGAGATGCCTCCGGAGTCGCAACCGCGCCCGGAACCCCCGTCTCCGACGCCATCGGACAAGATCGTCGTTAAGGTACACGAGAACTTCGTCGAGGAGGACTGGTCGCCGGCAACACCGCCACGCCACGCGCCCGACGGAGACGGTCTGCCGGAAACCGTTCTAACCTCACCGATGGTCCACCAGGTGGAAGGCATCGCCTGGCAGATCGCCGCGTGGCGCGCCGGTATGCCGGGCATTCTCAACGCAGACGATCAGGGGCTAGGCAAGACCTTCCAGACTTTGGCGTTCCTCGCATGGTTGCGGTCGGTTCAACGAAGGGGGCCGGGCGGGCGGCGACTACCCATCCTGGTGGTCGCGCCGACCGGCCTTTTGCGCACCTGGGAGCGGGAGGCAGCGACTCACTTGGCCAGCGACACGCTCGGCATGCTCATGCCGGCCTATGGCAGTTCCTTGCGGCATTTAAAGAAGGGGGGGCTGTCCGGGACCGACCTGACGGATGGCGTCGGGAAGCTCGATTTTGCCGCAATCAATGCTGACATTGCCAAGGGCCATGGAGACCGTTGGTGGATCCTGACCAGCTATGAGACTTTGGCGAACTACCAGCACAGCTTTCATGCATTGCCCTTCTCGGTCGTGATCTTTGACGAAATCCAGAAGATCAAGAACGTTCAGACCATCAACGCCAACGCGGCCAGGGCGGTGAAGGCCGATTTCCGTATCGGCCTGACTGGCACGCCAATCGAGAACCATATCCTGGACCTCTGGGCCATTGTCGACGTGCTGGCCCCCTTGCGCCTTGGCTCGATGAAGCAGTTCGCAGCTAGCTACAGGACGATCACCAAAGAGGCGATGACAGAGCTCCACGCAAGGCTGTTCAGGCCGATTCGAACGAGGGAAGCTCGCGAGCTTCCACCTTTGGGTCTACGACGGGTAAAGGAAGACTGCATCGGCGACCTGCCGCGCAAGGACTATCGCCTCTACCCTGGGGAAATGCCCGATATCCAGGCGGAGGTCTACGAAGAGGCGCGCGAGAAGTTGCGGGACGGCGCGCGTGGCAATGCGCTTAAGCTACTGCACCATATTCGTGGGGTCTCGCTTCACCCAAGGTCGCCGCGAGCGGCTTCTGCGGACCCGGACGCCTACGTCGGCGAGTCCGCGCGCTTGAAGACGGCGCTCGAGATTCTCGACAGTATTCATAACGACGGCGAGCGCGCGCTCATCTTCATCGAAGACCATGAAATGCAGTACTTCGTCGCCGAATTGCTGCGTGCCCGGTATGGCCTGCGCGAGGTCCGGATCATCAATGGCCAGACTCCAGTGGCCAGACGACAGCGTAATGTGGAGGCGTTCCAGCATCATCTGGTGAAGGATGAAGGCTTCGATGTGATGGTGCTCGGACCGAAGGCCGCTGGTGTCGGACTCACGCTCACGGCAGCCACGCATGTGATCCACCTCAGTCGCTGGTGGAATCCGGCCGTCGAGGAGCAGTGTAATGACAGGATCTATCGCATCGGACAGTCGCGTGACGTAACAGTGCACCTCCCGCTGGCAGTTCACCCCGCTCGCCAGAACCAGTCTTTCGATTGCGTACTCAACGAGTTGATGAAGCGGAAGATGTCGCTCTCGCGCGCGATTATCTGGCCACCGACACAGGACGACAACGACCTCGGCGCCCTGCTATCCGGTATCGACGGGACCGACGCAGTCGACTATCCGGTAGTCGATGATCGGGACTGGCAGATGTTCGAGTACTGGGTTCAGGACCAAGCCAAGAACGGCAAGGAATGGCACGCCAGCCTGACACACCGATCGATGGAAGGTGGCGCAGACGTGATGCTTGAGCATCGCGTCCGGAAGGACAACTGGGCCATCGCGCAGGCCAAGCATACGACCAGCCCGGTCAAGCTTATCGGGGCGCAGGCTGTTCGGCAGGTCGTTCGCGCACGCTATGAATGGGGGAAGCCAAACCCCCAGCTCGTCGTGATTACGAACGCATTCGGCTTCACGGAAGATGCGATGGAATTGGCGCGTAAGGAAGATGTACGGCTGGTTGGGCGGCATCAGCTTTGCCTCTGGCCTCATCATATCCTGGCTTGAGTCCGACGGGGGCTTGGATAGCCCCTGGATTCGTAGACGCCTTCTTCCCTAATTTTGAGGCAAGGAGGCCATGATGGGCAAAGCCAATTTCAGCGACGATTTCAAGCGGGACGCGGTGGCGCAGATCACCGAGGGGGGAAGACACTATGGGGTCGATGTGTAGGGCCGGATAAGATGGACCGCATAGCGTCAGGAGCGGATGTTCCCTGCAGTATTGGTCTACTTCGAGCCGGAACGTGAAAACGGCGCCGCGCAAAACTGTCGTTAGCAGCTAGATTTCGTGTAATTGAACTTTACAGCCCGTACCGGCGAGGAGTGCCCGCATCCGGGAGGCACTGCTTCTAGGAACAGCAAGCGCAAGAAGACGCTCGGCACGTGAGGCGGCCACGTAGATCTTCCGCGCATCCTCGTCCGCGCTATTTGTCGTCCTTCCCTCAAGATAGTCCATGATTTTGCCAGCAGTCTGGCTCGTCATCACCACGCAGACCGCGGGGAACTCCGCCCCCTTCGCCGAGTGAATCGTGCGCGGAGGCGACGCTTCCGGCGGTGCCCCCGACAAAGCTGCGGCAAGATCTCCGTGTGACTTCAAACGCTGGTTAATGTTCAGACCTTTGACGACATCCCGTCCCACCAAAGCGCGCGCTTTCGCCAGCCATTGATCAGGCGCGTCCGCAGGATCAAAACGAAGTCCATTTGCTACGGCAATGATAGCCGGTCGCCACCGCCCGTCCTCCAACCCATTGTCCGCGATGTAAGTATGATAGTCGCCAGCGCTATTGATGTGCCCTTGCACCACCAAAGTAATCCGGTGAAGCGCAATCAAGGCCTCGCGGCGGTTTCCGGCCGCGAACGCGAAATGATAGTTCATAGCGACTTGCGCCAGCAGCAGTGTCTTGTGGGTAGTCGCCTTCAAGGTGGGCTGACCTATCGCCTTAGCGGCACTCGCCCGTGTCGAAGCTAGGACTGGTGTCTGATCAAACGGTATTCCAAACGGTCGCACCAGTTCGCTGAATTTGGGGCCGATTCTGGCGGACACCCCGCTTCCGCTGTAGGAGAGCAAGTGAACCGGCGTTCGATCCTCCTTATACCGGCCAAGGGGTTTGTCGGGTTCAGTACGAGCGCCGGGCGGACGAAGCGCGGCGATTGCAGCGCATATCGCTGGCGTCGATCTGAAATTCCCGCTCATTGGCAGCCGATCTTCCGCGACAAATGTATCGGCGAACCTCAGCAGCTCATCCGTCACGCCGCCGCGGAACTTATAAATCGACTGGTGCGGGTCACATATCACCTTCACGACAATGCTCGATTTTCGCAACCAGCTAACAATCGCGAGATCAGCGGGATTGCAGTCCTGCGCCTCATCGACAACGATCTCCCGGAATCGCGCGCCAAGGGCGGCGCCGACGCGCGCGGAGAAGGCCGGGTCCGCAAGGTGTTCCCGGACGCAAATGCGTACATCCTCAAAATCGACATGCCCTATTGCACGCGCAACACTGATAATGTTGCGCGCGCGCGTCTCATAGGGGCTGATGTCGCGCGCTGAGACATCGAAGCCTTCACCCTTGGCAAATGCAGCAACCACACTGCCGGTCGCCCGATCGAAGCATTTCAGATGCAGGGATTGTGCCTTGCCGTACGGCTTCACTTCCCAATCGTCCTTGTCAGGCACCAGGCGCGGAGTCGCCGTGCTACCTGGAATGCCAAACGGAGCAATCAGGAACTGCCATAGAAAACGGTCGAAGGTTCCGATGAAGCTTGGGAACAAGGGCGACGGCAGTGAGCCGAAAGCGCGGAGGCGCTCCTCAAGTTCGTCAATGGCTGCGTTTGTGAAGGATAGAAAGGCTACGCCGCGCCTGTCTTCCGGGCTGTCGGTCAGTCGGCGCGCCCGTTCAACCATAGTCCGCGTCTTGCCTGCGCCCGGGCATGCTGTCACGAAGGCAGAACCTTGGTGGCCAATTACGTCGCGTTGCTGGTCGGTTGGCATGTACGGGGCGGTCACGGCACCACCACTGCTTCGATGGCATCCGCGATATAGCGAGGAACCGAAAAGTCTTCGCCGTCCTCGATCAGCCTCGCGAGCACTTGTGCAAAATCGCCCTTGCGTGTTGTCTTGAATATATCATGGATTGCGGTTGCCCGCTCGTCGCCTGAGAGCGCGACAGCGCTGTCCCATTTACTCGCGGAGCGCTGGTGCAAGGTCAGGTAGGCTTTGCGCAAGATCGCCTCGTTGCCAGCCTCCAGCAACTCCGTCTCCAGCGAATAAGTGCTGGTCAGCACCGCGAGATGCTGTTCGGCACCTAGGCGTTTTGCCAGCGCCTTAAGCTCTGCCTTGCGCCGTTCGCCGGGAATCGCTGGGGACGTCGGCGGCATTTCCTCCTCGCCAGTGGCGGCGGGTAGTGGATCTGGTTCAAAGCTAGCCTGCCTCGGTTCGCCATCGTCACCACCCCCGTCCTGGGTTTTCACAGCCTCTTCCTGTTTCTCCTCTTCAGCACCGATACCCTTATCGCCATCAGTCATGATGACGACTTGATCGGCAACCCGCACATCATTTACAGCCGTGAGCAAAAGGGTCGCGTAGGGGCTGAAATCCACGCCGTCGATCGGCACAAAGACTGTCGAGCGGAATAGCCGCAGCTTATCGGGCTGGCCCTTGAGTGTGCGATGTTCTGCGATGGCAGGCAGCAAAAGAGCTTCTGCTATGCCCTCCACAAGGAAGACTCGTCCCCCGAACAACAGCGCCGCTCTCGTCACGTCGAGATAGCGGTCCACCTTGCGCCGCTCAAGCAGGTCGAGATCCATCCGCGCTAGCGCGATACAGTGGGTCGAGCGACGCAGTGGGAGGGCGGCGGTACCAGTGGCCGGTATGCTCTCCGCCTCGTCGTCCTCAGTGGCGGAATAGTCTGGCCTTTGGGCCTTTTCAAACACTGTGGCATCGGCGGCATATGGTTCGGCCGGCACGTCTCCCTCCGAAACCTCCCCAGCTTCCGCCATGTGTGATCGGAAAACCACGAGCCGATCACTGCTGACCCATGCCGACAAGTTGGGAGAATGCGTGGCCACAACTACCTGTAGTTCGCCAGCGGGTCCGTGATCAGCAGGCGCGTGCTTTCGTGAGTCTTCGGCCCGGTCACGCAGAAAGCCGAGAACTGCAGCCTGAAGCTGGGGATGCAGATGCGACTCAGGTTCCTCTACTAGGAAAAGCGTCAGATCGGCAGTACGGACCTCTTCCAGTTCAACAGCAGTGATCGCCATGAACAGCAGATTGGCGTACCCGAGGCCGGAATAACGCAAATCCTCCGGATTGACGCCGTGGTCGGCGAGTTTGAAGCGCAGGTCTCGCGCAATCTCGATAAGCGCTTCGTCGGTTGCAAAGCCCAATGAAGCCGTCTGACGACGTATCCCGGAGGTGAGTTCTGTAAGCCCCTTCTCGACAGCACTGTCTACCTTCGTGAGCACGTCGTGAGCTTGCGTCCGCGCGAGTTCTTTGGCGAGATCGTTCGGGGTCGTGTCACCTAGAAAGTGCTTCAGCAGCGCCATGATCCTTGTCGGGTTGCCTGATGCCAGTGCCCGCTTCGCGTCGCGCAGCGGCGGCAAATAGACATGTCGCACCATGTCATGGCAGCCTGGCTCCGGAGCATTGCCTTCCTTGCCGGCCCAGAATACAGGCCTCGCACCGTCCTGGCTTCCGTCGAAGCGCAATCCGAACGATGCCCGACTCAGCGTTGCGTTTGTGGCAGCGCTGATAAAACGACCCTGCTGACCGGTCGATAGGTCTGAAAAATGCGCTTCTAGCTCGAATTGGTCGTTCGCGCTCTGGAAACGCACGTCTGTTGTTTCGCAGTAGATCTCGCGCCGGCCACCGAGCGGGGCCGTCACCAATCGGATCGAGTCGATAGCGTTGCTCTTACCCCCGTTATTCTCTCCGACGAAAACAGTCAGATCCTTTTGAAGTTCGATCTCACATTGATCAAACGAACGGAAGTTCGCGAGCTTCACATTCTGCAAGTACATTGGCAGCTTCCCCGACCCCTATGACCCTCAACAAAATAAATCAACTGGCACCAGATCCAGAGATCAAAGTAGCAGCTGAGTGCCTGCTGTGGGCCATCGGTGGTTGCCGAGGCGGGAACTCGCGGATGCCCGGGCGCGTCGAGAGCCGATGCTCACCGGTGAAGTGACCGCTTCAAGGGTCGGTTGCCATTGCCCGCAGGGGACGGGCGTGCGGAGGTGTGCCAATAGTGGACGTTACGCCCTGACACGGACCGCATCGACCAAGAGCGAGAACGCTGACGAACCCATCCTCCACTCCAAGGATGGCTAGGTTTTGAGGTCGGCGAGAACTGTCTCAATAGCTTTTTCGATCTGAATTGCATCGCCCTCACGGCCCCAATCCATCTTCAGGCGGGCCGTCACTTTAGAAACAAGCCGAGCACGCGGTAGCTCGCGGTTGCGCGGTTCCAACCGAATCTGCATGACAATACACCGCACTGTGTCGGCAAGAGACACGGTATCGGCGACCATGTCGTCCACGTGACGCAGGCAAACACGCAGAAGGTTCATGATCCCGAAGGCGAGCTCCGGCGTGAGGTCGGTCATTGCAAGGGACTTGAAGTCTACCCCGTGAAGGTCGGTCACGCTATTGTCCCAGAAGGTATTCAGCGGCGTGCCGTATGACCTGATGTAGGTCTGGAATGCCTGAGTCGGCTTCTCGTTCACATGCGCGTAGTGGTTTCGCAGATGCCGAAAGTAACCCAGCGTTCGGAAGTAATTGCTGGTAGGCGGCTTCCCTCGCCATCGTTCAATCTTTTGGCGCAGTTGCTCCTCTTTAGCATCCTCGTGGATGGGTTCTCCCGTTTCGCCGACCAGAACTTCCCGGAGATCCTGCACGTCCTGCATGTAGGCAAGGACGTACTCGACGGAGGCCACAACACCGGTTTGCAGAGCCATTGCCTGAGCGTCACGCGATAGCTCTGGAAGGTCCATGGCACGGCGATAGATCGACTTCGCGTAAGGATTGTCCTCGAAGACTTCCGTTGAAAAAGCCTTCGGGCGGTCCTTCGCAAGCGTCTCAAGCCGGTTCGCTGAGTCCCACTGCTGGAGCGCAGCAAAGCAAATCTGGTCGTTCACCCGAATGAGCTGCTTCGTGAATCGCGCTGCGAGAGGTGTCTTCCTCATCTTGTTTGTAGCGTCGGTCACGGGATCCACTATTGGATCCGCTCGATGATGAATGACCAGTCTTCATCCTGTGGTGGAGACGCCAACTCGACATATTCGTCCTCGGCTGGCGGTCGCATGAAGTGGTTTCGCAACGCCACAGCTAGCGAACGATCCCTGGGCGATTTGAAGTTGGTCAAGATGTCATCCGCCCGAAGAAGCTGCACTTTGTAACGGCTCTTCTTGATGGTGGCTGCGGCCTTGGCAAGCATCGCCTCCGCTTCAGGTGACAGCTGGCCGGTGACCCAGAACTCGAACTTTATATCAAGACCCCGCCAATCGGGGTGCGCAAGCGCCGACTTATAGAATATCGGAATGCTCTTCTGGAGCCATTTCTTTACAAGCGCGTCGGGTATCGTGGCGTAAGGGCTATACCCCTTGCACTCCACGAAGGTGACAGACTCGCCCTCAGCGACGGCAACGACATCCGCCTCGGCCGATTGCCCTTCGATCTTGAAGATCCGGTTCATCCACACGTGGTCGACGAGCCGGTTAAAATATCCCGCCGCCATGAATTCCAGCAGCGTACCGCGTAACTGGATCGCAGCACCCTCAATCTTTCCGAGGCGTTTGAACAGTTCGTCGAGCTTTACCGGATCGATCGCATACCGGGCGGCTTCGATTAGGACTGACCTGACCTGCGACAGGGCTTCCGCCACCTCGTCACCAAATAGGGTGCGCGGCGTTGCCGGTATGATGCCGTTTCGCTTGAGGGCTAGGAATGCGTCGTTTGAGTAGCGTTCCGCTACGAACATTTGGAGGCATGGACCCACATTGCGCAGCTTGCGCAACGTGACGCATTTGCGGACGAAGGGAGCGATGCCCGCCTTATCGACTTCACTTTCCAGCAACACATCGCACGCCAGAAATCCCGGCTTCACCGCGCCATCTCGACCGATGCGCGACATCGGGCCGAGATACGACGGCGCGGTCATGTCCCACGCGAAGGTACCAACCATCGGTACGCTCGCATTATCGCGTGTGGCGACCCGCTCGTAGCTAACGAGGCCGAGCTTCCGGACCCAACCGCGAATAGCGGTAAGAAGGATGCCCTCGGTGATAAGGCGCGCGCGCACGCGAAGCGCGAGCTCATCATAGCGGCCGTCGTATTGTGCCAAGCAGATGCAAGAACCGAGCCCCGGCACATCGATTTTTTGGAGCAGACCCGCTTTGTCCAAACGTTCAAAAACCGTCTCTGGTGAGAGGTGCTTTGCCTGTCGGACCGGAGCGCCGCACATGATCTTGAAGTGCGCCTCCGGCACGATGCCGCTGCGGAGCCGCAGGCCGGCGATCGCATAACCATAGGCGGAGTTGGTTTGCTGGAGCGCTGCGATCAGCCGTTCCCAATACAGCTCCGACCTGAACTGCTGCTCGTGATAGATGAATCGGGCCTTACGCGGGAACATGATGAAGCCAAGGCGCTTGACGCCTTCCGGCAAGCGCGAGACGCGCTTTCGCGCTGCGTCGCCGCTGATCCGAAGCGTCTTGGCAAGGTGATCGCTGACCTCGCTGCTAAGGCTCGGCCCGCTCTGTTTCAGATATTTGGTGATCTCGTCCATCACTGATGCATGCCCATGTCACACAGCGCTATTAATAATTAACCTTCTTGGGCGCGTCTCGCTTTTTCCCGTGTCTGTATAGGGGATTGTTATCGTTGAACAATTATCCGCTAGAATGATGTCATATTGCACCCGACGTCACAGTGGCATGTCCGATAGCCCCAAAAAAAGCTGATCGGCAGACAGACAAAACACCGCCGTCAACACTCCGACTCTACGATCCAGTTTCCGCGCGTTAGAATGGTCTTTCCTCTCCGCTCTGAACGCTGCACCACCATTGGGACCGGCAAGTCATGTCCACCAGAGTATCGACAAGCCTTCACAGCATATCTGGTACCGGGCAACCTGAGTTGCCCGTACCAACGCCTCTCACTGTCAGATTTCTCTATAATAGTATCTATAGAGGATTCCGACAGTGAGCGGTCACGATGCTCAGAACACCAGCTTCTGACTGCCTTTGCATCCGTGAAACGGTCGGGTAGCAGGGCCGCTACAAGATCGGCCTTGCCGTGATAGGCTTGGCGATCGATCCGAAGACAACATCGTGCCCAGAGATGCTCGGCAACAGTGGGCAGCGCTTCGGTCCAATGCAGTACCTCATCCACTTCGATTCCAGGTAGAGGCGCACGTCCCAGAATGTCGATCTGGAGAGGGGTGGCAGCGTTGCGGCGAATGCCTCGCGCCCGACCGATCGCCTGGATGATCTCTCCCTCGGCCGCGCGAAAGCGAAGCGCCTCCGCGAGCTTGTCTGAATGACGCTCGACCTTTTCCGCCGTGCCGATATCGGAAGCCCGTCGACGCAGGCCGAGCGGCCTCGTTGGGTACCAACGCTCGTTGGGGACAACATCACGTGTTCCAAGAACTTCGGCGAGCTTCTCGACCTCATTGGGCGGGATCATTCGACGGCCCACAACAATGAGGCATCGAACACCCTTCCATCGATCGAGGCCCGCCAGGTTGCCGAAGTGAGCTGTCTCGACATTCTCTGGCAGGTTCTGGCATCGCAGTCGACGAACCAGTTCCTTCTGACCGACCACAAGGACATCCGGCCGCATACCATCTTCGAGCTGGGCGCCCATGCCCCGAAACACGCCTGCTCGAGCCTCGATGTACCAAAGGAGCTTCTGAACATTGTTCGTCGCCGCATTGACCGCTGAGCGGCCCATTGAGGTGTCCGGAAAAAGCATCGATTTTCCGAACGAGGTATCGGATATCTGCCGTACCGAGACGCTCTCAGGCAAGGCAGCCACTGCCACCGCCCACGAAGTTGGCCGAGCCTGAAAAGCGGCTTCGACGATTTCGGGGTCGGCGGTTGCGTCCAACAATAGAGTAGGGACCAGCCAGCCGCGGCCGATATTCCGGCGGACAGACAACTCGAGGGCTGGCACCTTGCCACCTTCGGTTTGAATTTTGGTCAAGTGCACACCAGGCACATTGGTCAGGTCTTCAGCCAAGGCCCGTCTTATCGCCATCCAGAGGGCACCCAATTTCCGAACTGTAGCGTTGTCGTGCTCGACGGCTCGCGCTACAGCGATGATGACCTCATCATCAAGTCCACCGTCAGCTTGGGGTCGGGATCGAAGTCGCCAAGTGTACCCTACTGCCGCTGCAGCAAGGTCTTCAGTCATCCCTGCCTGGCGAAGCGCATGGACGCTGAGGCGTTTCGGTCCCATTACCTTCTCAAGGGCCTTTGCCGCAGCCGCGTATTCCAGGGACGCAATGGGATTTATTCCCTCGCCGTCGTCGTTTGGGATCTGCCTAGCTTCGAGCGCCTCCGATGCGACAAGCAATTCACGGTTGTCTGGGTCGCCGTCGCCTGTGCCAGCCCGTGCTACACCCCTGACCGCGAAGGGAGATGGATCTTCGTCGACCACGAGCCATTTCAAACGTTCTCTGTGGATCGTCTCCGGCAGCCCGCCAAAGATCATATTGGAAGGCATGAGCCATAAGTCGGCTTCTCTTTCACGTTGTTTGGATGTCCCGCATTTGCCGTTTGAGGGGCAATTCTTGCAGAGCTGCTTAAGCGGCGCGCCGCACGCCGTCCAGGTCCTGGCAGCGTCGAGACGCCAACACATCGTCAAGCCTGGCTGCTGAGGGTCCGGCCGTTCGATGCCACGAAAGACGGCGACGCGAACGCTCCTTGTTTTTGCCATGGCCAGCCGTTCCTCGTATTCGTCGAGCAACTTGTGTGCCGGCACGGCGATGACGCCAATCGCATCTCTGTTTGTGGATAGATAGTCGACGGCCTCTTCACGAATAGCGTGCGACTTTCCAGAGGCAAGTGCACCTTGGATCACGTGGATCGGCGCGATCGCCTCAGGCAATGGTACCTCGGTCTCGACGCCATTGACCGCGAACCTTACACCGGCCAACCGATCTGTCTCGTGTTGCCAGTGGTTCGCGACGACCGACCAGAATCCGCCGATTGCATGTCTGATCGTTCGATGAGCTTCGTCCGCCGTTCCAGAGACTTTTGGGAAGGCGGGGGGCACGGACACTGAGGCAAGCTTGGAACGCGGCTGATAGTCCCATCCGCAGTTCTTGGCGAGGTGGATAAGTGTCCCCATGGTGATGCCGCCATCGGGCGAAAAGCTGTCCCACTTCTGACGGCACTCATTGGGCTTGTATTTGTTGCCTCGAGTGGACCAACTGTCCCAGAGATCGAATGCAAAGTCGCCGTGATGGAGCGCCATCCCGATTCCGACCCATTCATCGTAACCGGTATCTGGGTTCAGGCACCTGAGCGCCTCTTCGGCGTCCGCAGCGGTCAGGCGGTCCCATCCATTATCCGTAGCGTGATCGAAGCCAGAGAACCCTCGTCGCTCCTTTGGGAGTGAGTTAGGTTGTTTGCGTTCCCGGTTCTGAGGTGGCGGCGCCAGGGCGCGCGCCAGCAGCCAGTCCGGCGCAACGCCGATGGGCACGTCCGGATCGGCAAAACAGTATCTGGCGCCCGTCCAATGGCGCGATGGAGGAGCGACGATGTATCCACCCTTGCCGCGGATATCCACCCCTTTGCCGAACACAGCCGATCGCGTCTTTATCTCGCTACCTTCGCTGGGGTAACGAAAGATGAGGTGCCGGCCACGGCCGGTGGTACTCGTCAGGGTAGGAGCCAAGCGCCCATGTTGTGCCTCAAGCGCTTCCAGAGCTTGCTCGCCGTGCTCTCCGTCAATGTCGAGAACCCAGATGCCGTTCTGACGACCTGTCGGCAGACCAAGATTGTGGCGGTCTGACAGCAAATCCTTTTCGACCCAGCTGTCGATCTGCTCTTGCCTGCGGGTCGCGTCCTTGAACCCACCTCCAATCGCCGGATGCTTGCCCTTGGATGTGCAACCAGGGTCACCGCAGGTGCATCCACCATCGGTCTGGGTGCCGTGAACGGGGAAGACTGCAAAGCCTTCACGAGCGTAGGCGGAGGCCGCTTCGATGACGGATTCTTCGATGGGTGGCTTCGCTAGCCTTTCCTCAAGTCTGAGAGGATCCAGGGTAGGAAGATTGGCGCGATCCGCAGTCCTGCCGACCATTCACGCCATGTCCCGGTCAATTACCCGATCATCGATCCAGGCGTCGATCTCCCGATCGACCCAACGGGAGGCGTGGGGCGTGACATGGGTCGGTCGCGGAAACTCACCGCGAGCGATGAGGCGATAGACTGTCGCGCGGGAGATTCCCGTGCGTGTCAGGACTTCTTTCAGTCGCAGTAGGCGGTGGTCTGCCATGGGGAGGTTCATGGATCGTCTCCAAGTGATTGCGGTTGTTTTCCACGAGCTCTTCTTGGCTCGTCCAAAACATCCTCAAGGAGACAGCCGCCCCCGTGACGGGGGGGATATTTTTCAGTAGTAGACGCGGACCAATCGGTCGAGACGATCTTCCCCAATATGGGGAAGATCCAATTTGTCATTCACGAGCTTTACCCATTCGAAGAATGGCCACTCACCGCTCTGGTCGATCGTCGCGTTGCTGCGCCGGGGTGTCCGTCCTGTCCACTGCTTCCAGACCGGAATTAGCTCTTCGATGAGCAGGTGGGTATAGGGGGTGGGCCAGCCACCTGGTTCAACGATATTGTCGTCTAACTCTCCGAGGCGCTGGATGAGATCCCGGACGCGAGCCATGCTCTCTGTTGGTTCTTCGATATCGTCGACAATATTTCTAAGTCCCAACAGCGATAGCGGCGATCTTGCGCGCAAACCCAGATTGCTGTCATTTGGTGGACGCTTATAGCTCTCCGGCAAGCGCTTCCAGATCAAGATCCTTGTCTGATCACTCAATTCGTCAAGACGATCCATTAGGGCGTCCCGAAGCATGCCCTTGTTTCGATGCCTCCCATTCCAGGAGCACCCGACAGCATCCCAGGCGGAGGCTACCTTTCTGAGATTAACGATTTGGCGCCTCACCTCTGTCGGCGTGCTGCCAGGTGAGGACGAACTGCTCGAATTCTCTGCGTCAGGGCCTTTGAGAGCCCCTATTCGATACCGGAAACGGCGCTCCCATCGATCCTCGGCGAGGATGCCAGCATACATCGCGAGCGCTTCGCGGAGGTCATCTTTCAGCATCCCATCTTGCGGGCCATCTGACTGGCGGCTGGACCTGTCCGCAAGACGGTAGGTCTTCAGTTTGGCAACGATGCAGTCGAGCTGTTGGTCGACCTCTGAATACCGGCGAATGAACATTCCGCCATTGGTGATCGCCTTATGCTTCGGTATCGGACTTCTCCCTATGAAGTCGCTGACCTTCCGCCAGCATTCTGATCGAGCGCATACGCAAAGTCGGCCCATTCCTGCATGAGCGCTCGGCGCTTCTCGAACATGTCACCGCGGCGGTAGGCGGCCTCGACCTTGTCGCCCACCGCGTGGGCCAGTGCCATTTCACGAAGCTCGGCCGGATGGATCGTGCACTCGGCGCACCAGTCGCTGAAAGTGGATCGGAACCCGTGTGCTGTAACCTTGACGTCCATGCGCTTCAGAAGGGCCAGCACGGCATTGTTCGAAAGGTGCGCCTTGCCTCGCCCACCAGGGAAGACGAAGCCATGCAGCGCGCCCGGCGTATCTCCATGGCCATCCAAGAACTCCGCATGGGCCCGTTCGAGCACTGCGAGCGCCTGCTTCGAGAGCGGCACGCGATGCTCTCGGCTCACCTTCATTCGCTCCGCAGGGACCGTCCAAGTGCCGCGCGCGAGGTCGACCTCCTCCCAAATCATGTTGACGACCTCGCCTGGGCGACTGGCCGTCAAAACTTGGAATTCTAGGGCGCGTGCCGCAGCACCCGTGCGGGCGCCGAGATTGTGCATGAACGCCTTCAGTTCGGTATAGGGCAGGGCCTTCATGTGCTGGACCTTGGCGACCTTTCCTGGCTCCGGCAGAAGGGTCTTCAAGTGCCCTCGCCACCGAGCTGGGTTGTCGCCGCTCCGGTAGTTTCGGACCGTAGCCCAATCGAGCACGGATTCGATCCTGCCCCGCAAACGGCTCGCAGTTTCCGTCTTCTCGCGCCAGATCGGCTCGAGGACCTTGAGCACCATCGATGTGTCGATTTCGTCAACCGGCAGCTTGCCGAACACCGGGTAAGCATAGGTCTTCAGGGTATTGACCCATTGTTGACGATGCTTGGCATTGCGCCATGAAGCCTCCTTGGCGGCAACATAGGCTTCGGCACACTGCTCGAAAGTCATGACCCGCACATCGTCCGCCTGTTGGGCGATACGTTGGCGCTTGCGTTCCTCGATCGGATCAAGGCCGTCGCGCTTAACCATGGCACGATATGTGTCTGCCAGCTGCCGGGCTTCGCTGAGGCTCACACTATCGGCGGGGCCCAACCCCATGTCTCGGCGTCGCCCACGGAGCATGTAGCGATAGAGCCAGCTCCGGGCGCCAGTCCGGGAGACTTGCAGGTAGAGACCGCCACCATCGGCATGCAGCCCTGGCTGGTCCGTGCTGGCAACTTTCCTAGCGGATAGCCGATAGCGTGAATGCGGCAAAGCACGATTCCTACCCATCAAATTACCCATCACTATGGCTGCGCTGCCTAGCAATAGCAAGAGACGTGGTGAGACGGCGCGTGGTGGTGTACTGTGGGTTAATATATTGAATTGTATGTATATATTGAGACTCTCAGAGAGCATGTGAGACGGCAGGAAACAAGGGATTCAGGGGACATCCTCTCCGCCATCCCTTTTTTGCCGATCCGCCCGGACGCCATTTGGCGGTCCCTGGCTGCATGCGGGTCGACGCCGGGCTCCTGGCAGCCTGCGGTCGTTCGGCTGCTCCATTCTTCCCCAGGGGAAACTGTGGCATGATCGGGTTTCTGGCCCGACCGTCGCGATTCGAAACCTGCGGAACCGGCGTGGAGAGACGGCGATGGACGAGAACGGTGCGGCGCACAGCCGCCAGTACTTCCTGAGTTACCGCGACCTGCGAAAGCTGGTCGGACTGCTGGGGATGATCCTGCCGGTGGCTGTCGTGGTGCGGGGCTTCCTGGAGTTCGGTCTGGATATCCCCTCATCGATCAGCGCGTACTACTATACCAACGCGGATGCGGTGCTTGTCGGCACCCTGTTCGCGATCGGCGTGTTCCTGCTGGCCTATCGCGGACCGAAGGGGGAGGACCGTGTGCCCGGCCGGATCGCCGGCCTCGGCGCGATCGGCGTCGCGCTGTTCCCGACCGGATATCCCGACCATCTTCCCGAAGGCGCGCGCTGCGCGGCGGTCGACGGGCTGCCGCCGCCAAGCTGCGTGCCCCAGTTCGTTGCGGGGGATTACGTTCACCTGGCGGCTGCCGCCGTCTTCTTCCTGACGCTGGCCTTTCTGGCCTATTTCCGCTTCACGCTTTCGGGCCTGCCGAGCGAGGCCAGGCTGCCGCGGCAGAAGGCGCGCCGCAACCGCATCTACCGGACCTGCGCGGTCGTCATGGTGGCGATGCTGGCCCTGATCATCATCGACGGCGAGGTGGGACTGGGCGAGGCCATCGGCACCAGGGCGCTGGTGACCTGGCTGGAGACGATCGCGATCTGGGCGTTCGGGTTCGCTTGGCTGACCAAGGGGCAGGCCCTGTTTCCCGACGAGACGGCCGTTTCGGAACAGCGGACGGGCACGGCGCAAGCGGTCTGAAGGGACAAATGGCCGTTGCATTCAATGGCGAATAAATGAAACAGTAACTTAACGATCCGGCTATCGCGACCCTCCCCGATGGCCAGCTGCAGCGCCGGACAAGTAACTGGGATCGGATGAAGCGATGTCTGCCAACGAGCATCGGCAACGCCGGTTGTTGCGGTATACGACCGAGGTTCTCCATCTGGAGCGCGACAGCATCGACAGGCTTCCCGAGGCGCGCCTGCCGGCGGATCTGCGGGAGTTCGCCGATGTCTGGCTGAAGCTGCGCGGCGACCGCGCGGCACCGCTGAAACGGGATATCGGCCCCTTTTCCATACCCGCGCGCCTGCTGCCCAACATCATGCTCTGGGAGATCCTGGAGGACGACTATCTCTGCCGCCTGGCGGGCACCGGCCTGCGGGCGCGGTCGGAGAAGGAACTGAGCGGCTGCCTGCTGAGCGACCTCTACGGTGACACGGACCATGAGGCCTGGGATGAGTTCGACGGCGTGGCCCGGGGCGGCGTCTATTCCCTGGTGGAAAGGGCGGTGATCTGGGACGAGCTGCCGACGTCGGTCCGCACCCGCCTGCTGCTGCCGCTGCTCGGCGATGATGGCGATGCGCGCTACATGGTGGCGCTGATCGGGCCCAGTTTCCGCTACGAGTGGGAGCCCGGGTTCGGCGCGGTCCGCGCGGAGAACGCCCCGCCGGACTGACGGCGCGTAAAACGTCCCGGGCGGCGCTGCAGCTCAATTGCGGATCAGAAGTTCCGCCGGCTCCTCCAGCATCTGCCTGACGCTGTTCATGAACCGTGCGCCGTCCGCACCGTCATTGACCCGGTGGTCGAACCCCAGGCAGACGGGCAGGATCAGCGCGGCGCGGGTCTCCGCGTGCTCGATATCGCCCTCGATCAACGGCTCGAGGCGCGCCCGCGCGGCGCCGAAAATGCCCACCTGCGGCGGATTGATGATCGGCGTGAAGCCCGACCCGCCCAGCGCGCCGACATTGGTCAGCGTGAAGGTTCCGCCCGAAAGGGTTTCCCGCGCCGGCCGCTTTTCGCGGAGTTCGGCGGCCAGTTCGCCCAGTTCCAGCGCCAGGTCGAGCACGCTCTTGCGGTCGGCGTCGCGGATCACCGGCACGATCAGGCCGCGCGGCGTGTCGATGGCGACGCCCATGTTGATCGCTTCTAGGTAGACGATCTCCTCGGCATCGGCGTCCAGGCGGGCGTTGAAGCGGGGGTGCTGGCGCAGGGCCGCGCCCAGCGCCTTCATCAGGAAGGGGGTGAGCGTCAGCTTGCCCCCCTCCGCCTCGACGCTGCCGGCATGCTCGCGACGCACCCGCTCCAGCGCGGTGATGTCGATGCGCTCGTGATGGGTGACATGGGGAATCTCCGACCAGGCTTGCGCCATGCGCCGGGCGGTGGCGCGGCGGATGGACCGGAGCGGCTCGCGCCGCTCCTCGGCGGATCCGCCGGCGTCCTTCGGCCTTTCCGCCTTCCTTTCGCGGGCGCCTTCGGCTTTTTCGCCAGTTTCGCCGGCGGCGGCGCGGACATCGTCCTTCAGCACGCGGCCCTCCTCGCCGCTGCCCTCGACCGATTTCAGGTCGACATCCAGTTCCCGGGCGAGCTTGCGGACCGCTGGCGTCGCCTTTGCCGGGCGTTCGCCCGCGTCGCCTTCGCCCCCTCTGCCCTCCTTGCCGCTGCCGGAGGCGCGCCGGGCGGCCTCGGCGGTCTCCTCGTCCTTCGCCTCGTCGGCGCCCGTGGCGAGGTCTTCGCTTTCGTCTTCCTCGTCGCGGTCCCTGTCCCTCGCGCCTTCGTCGGATTCGCCGGACTGCATTTCTTCGCCTTCGTCCGCCTCCTCTTCCTCGGCCTCTTCTTCGCCCGCGTCCTCGGCCTCTGCCGCTTCGTCGTCCTCGCCGCTGTCATCGGTCGCATCTTCGGCGTCGTCACCCGTTTCGATGGTCATCAGCACGTCGCCGACCTCGACGGTGTCGCCTTCCGCGACCCGGATCTCGGCGATCTCGCCGCTGACGGGGGAGGGGATTTCGACCGCGGCCTTGTCGGTCTCGGCGACCAGCACGTCATCGCCCTCACTCACCGTATCGCCCTCGCTGACGAGCAGTTCGACGATCTCGGCCTCGTGAATACCCTCGCCGGGATCCTGCAGCTTGAATTCGAATGCCATGGCGACGTCTCCCTGGCGGATGATCAGAAGTCGAGCGTGCGGCGGCAGGCGTCGAGTATGCGGTCGGAGTCGGGCAGGTAGAGCTGTTCACGCGCGAAATAGGGCATGTGGACGTCCGGTCCGGCGACGCGGGCGACCGGCGCCTCCAGCGACAGGAAGCAGCCCTCGTTGACCCGCGCGACGATCTCGCCGGCCGGGCCGTAACTCAGCGGCGCTTCGTGGACGACGACGCAGCGGCCCGTGCGGGCGACCGAGTCGACGACCGTCTCGTAGTCCAGCGGCGAGAGCGTGAGCAGGTCGATCACGTCGGCCTCGATGCCCTCTTCCGACAGCCGTTCCGCCGCCTCCATCGTGCGCGGCAGCATGGCGCCCCAGGCGACGAGGGTGATGTCGCCGCCTTCCCGGGCCGTGCGCGCACGGCCGAGTTCCATGACTTCCTCGTCGTCGGGGACTTCCTCCCGGAAGGCGCGGTAGCTGGCCTTGGGCTCGAAGAACACCACCGGATCCGGGTCACGGATGGCCGCGAGCAGCAGCGCGCGCGCGTTGCGCGGGCCCGACGGGATGACCAGCTTCATGCCGGGCATGTGGGTGTAGAAGATCTCCCGGCTTTCCGAATGGTGTTCCAGCGCGCGGACGCCGCCGCCATAGGGCATGCGTACCGTCATCGGTACGCTGAAGCGGCCCTGGCTGCGCCAGCGCATGCGGGAGGCGTGGGATTCGAGCTGGTGGAAACCGAGATAGGCGAATCCGGAGAACTGCATTTCCGGCACGGGCTTCATGCCGTTCATGGCCATGCCGATGGAAAAGCCGAGAATCCCGGATTCCGCCAGCGGCGTGTCCATCACCCGAGCCTCGCCATATTCCTCGATCAGGTCCCTTGTGACGCGGAAGATGCCGCCGTCGACGCCGACATCCTCGCCCAGCACCAGCACCGTCTCGTCGCGCGCCATCTCCTGGTGCAGCGCCAGGTTGATGGCCTCGACCATGGTGAGTTCAGCCATCGTCCTTCTCCCCGTCGCCTTCCACCTGGTCTTCGTCTTTTCCGTTCTCGGCGTCCTCTTCGGCCTCGGAGTCCTCGCCGGCGTGGACCTCCTGAGGCGCGCGCCGGGCCATCGCCTTGCGCTGGCGCTCCAGTTCCTGCGTGGGCTCGGCGTAGATGTGGGCGAACATGGGGTCGGTGCCTTCCAGTTCCTCGATCCGCGCTTCGGCGCGTTCCCAGGCGTCGGCGATCTCCGCCTCGATCTCCTTCTCCATCTTCTCCAGCTTGCCGTCGTCGAGCGCGTCGCGGTCGCGCAGATAGTCGCCCAGCCGGTCCAGCGGGTCGCGTTCGCGCCAGGCCTCGACCTCGTCGTCCTCGCGGTAGCGGGTGGGATCGTCGGCGGTGGTGTGCATCTCGATGCGGTAGGTGACGCATTCGATCATGCCGGGCTGACCGTCCTCGCGCGCGCGTTTCACTGCGTCGCGGGCTGCGGTGTAGGCGGCGAACAGGTCGTTGCCGTCCACCTGAACCGCCGGCAGGCCGTTGGCCACCGCCTTCTGCGCAAGCGTCTTCGAGGCCGTCTGCTTCTCGCGGGGGACGGAGATGGCGTACTGGTTGTTCTGGCAGACGAATACGACCGGAGCGCTATAGACGGCGGCGAAGTTCAGGGCTTCGTGGAAGTCGCCCTGGGAGGTCGCGCCGTCGCCGAAATAGGTCATGGCTATGGCGTCCTCGCCGCGCAGCCGCCCCGCATGGGCGATGCCGGCGGCCTGCAGCATCTGGGTGCCGACCGGCACCGCGTTGGGCAGGTCGCGTGCATCGTCTGGGATGCTGATCCCCTCGTTGTAGCCGGCGTCGAAGACCAGGATGTCGGCCGGGTCGAGACCCCGCCAGAAGCCGGCCGCCGTCTCGCGGTAGGAGGGGACGAACCAGTCGTCCTTGCGCAGGGTGGAGATGGTGCCGATCTGCGAGGCTTCCTGACCGACGACCGGCGCGAAGGTGCCGATCCGCCCCGAGCGTTGCAGCTTCAGGCGGCGCTCGTCGAAACGCCGCGCCTTCAGCATGGTGCGGTAGCCCTTCAGCACGACCTCGGGACCGAGATCGGGCATCAGGTCGTCGTCGATGTCGCCGTTCTCGTCCAGGACCGAGATGAACGGGATCTCGTCCCCGTAATCCACGGGTTCGCGGGTCATGTGCCTGTTCTTTCTTGTTCTTTCGGCTGCGCATGTGCCTGGCGGCACTGTCGACGACTTGGGAGCGGACGGCAGGCATATCAACCGCGGCCTCTTGCCGGCGAAGGAAGCCTGCCCGCTTGAAATGGCCTCGCCGCCTGCGCACGTCTGTAACAGGCGCGCGCCATCGACGCGCCACCCAGAACCAAGAACAAGAACAGGCCGAAGGCGTCATGCTCGGAACGGTCAGAAAGAAGCTGCTCACCAGGCCCCTGTTCCGATGGGCCAAAGGCGTGCTACCCGGCATGTCCGCGACCGAGCGCGAAGCGCTCGACGCCGGCGACGTCTGGTGGGACGCCGCCCTGTTCTCCGGCGATCCGGACTGGCGGGAGCTGCAGGCGGTCCCCGGTCCGGAGCTGAGTGCAGAGGAGCGAGCTTTCCTCGACGGCCCCGTAGACGAGCTCTGCGCCATGATCGACGACTGGCGCATTTCCTGGGAAGATGGCGATCTGCCCGACGAGGTCTGGCGCTTCATGAAGGAAAAGGGCTTCTTCGGAATGATCATTCCGAAGGCCTATGGCGGCCTCGAGTTTTCCGCCTGGGCCCAGTCGGAGGTCGTCCGGCGCATTTCGACGCGCAGCGCCGACGCCGCCGTCACCGTCATGGTGCCCAATTCGCTCGGCCCCGGCGAACTGCTGATGGAGTTCGGCACCGACGAACAGCGCGATTACTGGCTGCCCCGCCTGGCCGACGGCCGCGAGGTGCCCTGCTTCGGCCTCACCAGCCCCGAAGCCGGCTCCGACGCCGCCTCGATGGAGGATACGGGAGTCGTCTGCCGCGGGCGTTTCCAGGGCGAGGAAGTGCTCGGCATCCGCCTGAACTGGCACAAGCGCTACATCACGCTCGGCCCCGTGGCGACGGTGCTCGGCCTCGCCTTCAAGCTGAAGGATCCGGACGGACTGCTGGGCGGCGCGATGGATCTCGGCATTACCGTCGCCCTGGTGCCGACCGATCTGGACGGCGTCGAGATCGGCCGGCGTCACCTGCCGTCGCACCAGATGTTCCAGAACGGTCCCAACAAGGGGCGCGACGTCTTCATCCCCATCGATCACATCATCGGCGGCGCCGACAACGCGGGGAAGGGCTGGCAGATGCTGATGAGCGCGCTGGCCGCCGGACGCGGTATCTCCCTGCCGTCGCTTTCCGCCGCCGGCGCCGCGTTCTGCGCCCGCACCACCGGCGCCTACGCCCGTATCCGCGAACAGTTCGGCATTCCCATCGGCCGCTTCGAAGGCGTGCAGGACCGGCTGGCGCGGCTGGCCGGCCACGCCTATCAGCTTGACGCCGCGCGCCGGCTCACCTGCGCGGGGCTCGACCAGGGGCATCAGCCGGCGGTGATTTCCGCCATCATGAAGGCGCACGCCACCTACCGCCTGCGCGAGGCAGTGGACGACGCCATGGACGTGCATGCCGGCAAGGCGGTGATCGACGGGCCGTTGAACTATCTCGGCAATCTCTACCGCGCCGTGCCTGTCGCCATCACCGTGGAAGGCGCGAACATCCTGACCCGCAACCTGATCATCTTCGGGCAGGGCGCGATCCGCTGCCATCCCTGGCTGCTGAAGGAAATGCTGGCGCTGGAGAAGAACGACCGCGAGGCGGCGCTGGACGAATTCGACAAGGCCTTCTGGGGCCATGTCGGCCACAGCCTGCGGACGCTGGGCCGTGCGTGGTCGCGGAGCTGGTTCGGCCTGGGCCCGTCGCACGCCCCCGATGCACCGGCGACGCGCGGCCATTATCGACGGCTCAGCCGCTACGCCGCCGCACTCGCCCTCGCTTCGGATCTGGCCCTGCTGACCATGGGCGGCGCGCTGAAGCGCAAGGAGATGATCTCCGCGCGGCTGGGCGATGTCCTGTCCGAACTCTACCTGCTGTCGGGCGCCCTGAAGCGCTTCGAGGACGAGGGCAGCCCGGAGACCGACCGTCCGGTTCTCGACTACTGCATGGCGAGCGGTTTCCGGACCATCGAGACGCGGCTGGACGAGGTCTTCCGCAACTTCCCGAACCGCTTTGCGGCCGGGTTCCTGCGGTTTGTCATCATGCCGCGCGGCGTCCGCGCGCTCGGTCCCGACGACCGTTTGAATGGCCGCTGCGCCGCGCTGCTGCTGGAGCCCGGCGAGACCCGTGACCGGCTGACCGGGGGCGTCTATCTCGGCGCGCCGGGCGAGGACCGCGGCGTCGCCCGGCTGGAGAAGGCCTATGCCCTGGTCAACGAGGCGGCCGAGGCCGAGAAGAAACTGCGCGAGGCCAAGGAACCCGACTGGCAGAAGGGCCAGCGCAAGGGCGTGTTGAGCGAGGACGAGGCCGATCTGGCGCGGCGCGCCCGGGAGGCGGTCGCAGCGGCCATTGCGGTCGACGACTTCGCACCGGACGCCTTCCGCCGCAGCGGACAAGACGCTCCCGAGCGCGACCCGACCGATCAGCCATTGCGTCTGGTCGGCGGCGCCGGCAGCGGAGGTCTGGCATGAGCGGCCGTCCGGTCTACATCGCCGATGGCGCCCGCACGCCGTTCCTGAAAGCGCGCGGCGGGCCGGGTCCGTTCTCGCCCGTCGACCTCGCCGTGCAGTGCGGCCGACCGCTGCTCCTGCGTCAACCCTTCGCGCCGGAGTGCTTCGATCAGGTCATTCTCGGCTGCGTCAACGTCGTCCCCGACGAGATGAACCCGGCGCGCGTCGCCGCGCTCCGGCTCGGCATGGGGGAGGCGATGACCGCCTTTACCGTGCAGATCAACTGCGGCTCGGGCATGCAGTCCATCGACACGGGCTTCCGTTACATTCGGGAGGGCAAGGCCGACCTGATCCTGGCGGGTGGCGCGGAATCGCTGAGCCATGCCCCGCTCGTCTTCCGCGACGAGGCGGTGGAATGGTTCTCGGAACTGAATCGTGCCCGGGGCCTGAGCGACAAGGCCGAGGCTCTGGCGGATTTCCGCCCCGGTCATTTCAAACCGCTGATCGGCCTGGAGAAGGGCCTGACGGACCCCATTGTCGAACTCAACATGGGACAGACCGCCGAGGTACTCGCGCACCTGTTCGATATCTCCCGTGAAGCCGCGGACAGCTACGCCGTCCGAAGTCACCTCCGCCTCGCCCGCGCCCAGAGCGAGGGCTGGCTCGACGGCGAGGTCATGCCGGCCTTCTCGGCTGACGGCCAGGTCTTCGAGAGCGACGACGGGGTGCGGCCGGAAAGCTCGGAGGACAAGCTGGCCGGGTTGAAGCCGGTGTTCGAGCCGCCCTGGGGCAAGGTCACGGCCGGCAACAGCTCCCAGATTACCGACGGCGCGAGCTGGGTCGTGCTGGCCTCGGAAGAAGCCGTGAAGGCGCACGGGCTGGAGCCGATCGCCGAGATCGCCGACAGTGAATGGACGGCGCTCGACCCGTCGATCATGGGGCTGGGGCCGGTCATGAGCGCAACGCCGCTGCTGAACCGCAACGACCGCGATCTGGACGACATCGAACTCTGGGAGATCAACGAGGCCTTCGCCGCGCAGGTGCTGGCGTGCGTCGCCGCCTGGGAGGACGAAACCTTCTGCCGGGACGCTTTGGGCCTCGACGAACCGATGGGCGGCCTCGACGCCGCGCGTCTCAATATCGACGGGGGTGCGATCAGCCTCGGCCATCCGGTGGGCACCAGCGGCAACCGCATTGTTCTCCACCTCGCCAACGCCATGCGGCGCGAGGGCAAGTCGCTGGGGGTGGCTACCGAATGCATCGGCGGCGGCCAGGGCGGCGCCATGCTGATCCAGGCGGCGTGAGGAGGATCGCAATGACGGGACAGATCCTGCAGACGCTCGAGAGCCGGTTCATGACGCCGGGGCCGGAGGATGACGGCAGTGGCTTCCGGCACTGGCGCTTCGCCGTTGACGGACAGGGAATTGCCTGGGCCCGGCTCGACAAGGCCGGCTCGTCAGCCAATACGCTGGACGGCGAGGTGCTGGAAGAGTTTTCCACGATCCTCGAGCGTCTGGAGGCGGATCGGCCGAAGGGACTGGTGATCCGCTCTGCGAAGCCGGGCGGCTTCTGCGTCGGCGCCGATATCGCCCAGTTCCGGGAGATGGACGATCCCGCCCGCGTGCGCGAAGAGATCGACCGCGGCAATGCCGCGCTCGACCGGCTGGAGAAGGCGGACTTCCCGACCATCGCGATCATTCACGGTCCCTGCCTCGGTGGCGGGCTCGAGCTGGCGCTGGCCTGCGACTATCGCATTGCCATCGACGGCGCCAGCTTCGGCTTTCCGGAAGTCATGCTGGGACTGCACCCGGGGCTCGGCGGTTCGGTCCGGCTGACGCGGCTGATCGATCCGACCGAAGCGATGACCATGATGCTGACGGGCAAGACCGCCCACACGGCGAAAGCCCGCAAGCTGGGGATCGTCGACGCGGTGACCAAGGAGCGGCACGTGGCCGCCGCGGTGCAGGCGGCCGTCGGCGGCGAGGTCGAGAAGCGCAGCCAGGATTTCAGGGATGCGGCGTTGAACACGCTGGCCGGACGCGAGATCGCGGCGCGCCAGATGCGGGCGAAGACGGCAAAGAAGGCTCCGCCCGAGCATTATCCCGCGCCGCACCGGCTCATCGAGATCTGGCGGCGTCACGGCGGCGACCGCGACGAGATGCGGGAGGCCGAAGCCGACTCGTTCGCGCAACTGCTGACCGGGGAGACGGCGCGGAACCTGATCCGGGTCTTTTTCCTGCGCGAGAACCTGAAGGGACAGGCGCCGGATTCCTCGGACGTTCGACGGGTTCATGTCGTTGGCGCCGGCACCATGGGCGGTGACATCGCCGGGCTTTGCGCCATCAAGGGACTGAGTGTGACGCTCGGCGACGTCGACAACAGGATCATCGCCGACGCGGTGAAGCGCTGCGCGGCGATGGCGAAGGCGAAACACATGAAGCCCGCCGAAGTGCGCGCAGCGCTCGACCGGCTGATTCCCGACCCGAACGGCGATGGCGTTGCGCATGCCGATCTGGTGATCGAGGCCGGCCCGGAGAAGGCCGAGATCAAGGAGAAGATCTACGGCGAACTCGAGCCGCGGATGAAGGCGGATGCGGTGCTGGCCACCAACACCTCGTCTTTGCCCCTGGACCGGCTTGCAAAGTCCCTGGACCGTCCGGAGCGTTTCGTCGGCATCCATTTCTTCAACCCGGTGGCGAAGATGGATCTCGTCGAAGTCGTCAGCCATGACGGCGCCGACGGTACGGCCCTGGAGCAGGCGCGGGGCTTTCTCGGCCGGATCGGTAAGCTGCCCGCGCCGGTGCGGACCGCGCCCGGCTTCCTCGTGAACCGCTGCCTGACGCCCTATCTGATGGAAGCCATCATCATGGTGGACGAGGGCGTAAAGCCCGAAACCATCGATCGGGCTGCCGAGCGCTTCGGCATGCCCATGGGGCCGATCGAGCTGGCCGACCAGGTCGGGCTCGACATTGCCTTGAGCGTGGCCGACGTGCTGCGGGAGCGGCTGGACCGACCGATCCCGGAAACCCCGGACTGGCTGCGCCGCAAGGTCGACGGCGGCGACCTGGGCCGGAAATCAGGCCGCGGCTTCTACGAATGGAAGGACGGCAAGGCCGACAAGGACGACGACGCGCCCGACCCCGGGGAAGGCATGACGGACCGTCTGGTGATGCCCATGCTGGATGCCTGCGCCACCTGCCTGCGCGAGGGTGTCGTCAGCGACGAAGACGTGCTGGACGGCGCGATGATCTTCGCCACCGGGTTCGCGCCCTTCCGCGGCGGGCCGATGCACTACGCCCGTGAGCGGGGCTTCGGCGAGGTCGCCGACGCCCTGGCCAGCCTGCGCGACAATCACGGCGACCGCTTCGCGCCGGACTCATACTGGACGGAAAGAGGCGACTGATGGCCGACCGGCCGCAGGGCTGGTCCGACGCCGAGGCGCTGGCCGAGTCCGTCATCCGGGAAACCGGCGGGCGGGTCGTGCTGGCGCTGCCGCTGGGCATCGGCAAGCCCAATACCCTGGTGAATGCGATCTATCGGCGCGCGCGCGCCGACCGCTCGGTCTCGCTCACCATCTTCACCGCGCTGACCCTGAACCCGCCGGAAGGACGCAGCGTACTGGAACGCCGTTTCATCGAGCCGGTCGCCGAGCGGCTGTTCGCAGATCACGCGCCGCTGGACTACGCCGCCGACATGCGCCGCGGCGACACACCGGACAACATCGAGGTGCGTGAGTTCTTCCTGGCGGCAGGACAGTGGCTGGGCGTGCCGGCGGCACAGCAGAACCACGTCTCGGCGAACTATACCGACGTGCTCCGTTACATCCTCGATTCGGATGTGAATGTCGTCGGACAACTCGTTGCCGGAAAACAGGAAATCGACGAGCGAAAATTCAGTCTCGGCAGCAATCCCGACATCACCCTGCCGCTGCTCCAGGCCCGCCGGGACGGGCGGGCCGCGTTCCGTTTCGTCGCGGAAGTGAACGGCGAAATGCCCTGGATGGGTCGCGATGCGGAGATCGATGCGGCGGAGTTCGACGACGTGCTGCGCGACGGCGAAGGCTTCGCGCTGTTCGGCATACCGAAGGGGCCGGTCAGCCTGGCGGATCATGCCGCCGGCATCCACGCGGCGAGACTGGTCCCCGATGGCGGCACGCTCCAGATCGGCATCGGCTCCATCGGCGACGCGGTCGCCAACGCGCTGATCCTGCGCCACCGCGACAACGCCCGTTTCCGGGAGATCGTCGCCCGGCTCGGTCCCGCCGACGATCGGGAGGATCTGTACCATGACGGCCCTTTCGAAGAGGGCATCTATGCGGCCAGCGAGATGCTGGTCGAGGGCCTGCTCCGGCTGATCCGCGCCGGCGTTATTCGACGGGAAGTCGACGGCTGCCTGGTGCATTCGGCCTTCTTCGTCGGATCGCGCGCCTATCAGGCAGAATTGCGGGACCTCTCCCGCTCCGAACGCGACCTGATCGGGATGACCGACGTGGGCTTCGTCAATGGCGCCGCCACCGACCTGGAACGCAAGCGCCGGGAGCGGCCCGGCGCCCGCTTCATCAACAAGGCGATGATGGCGACCCTGACCGGCGCGGCCGTCTCCGACGGTCTGGAGAATGGTCAGGTGGTCAGCGGCGTCGGCGGTCAGTTCGACTTCGTGCAGCAGGCCTTCGCCCTGCCGGACGCCCGTTCCGTGCTCATGCTCGACGCCACGCGGCAGACGTCGAAGGGGGCGGAGAGCAATATCCTCTGGTCCTATGGCCATCAGACCGTGCCCCGGCAGATGCGCGACATCGTCGTCACCGAGTACGGTGTGGCCGACATGCGGGGGCGGACCGACGCCCGGGTGATCGGTGAGATGCTGTCGGTCGCGGACGCCCGCTTTCAGGACGATCTGGTCAGGCAGGCGAAGGCCGCGAGCAAGCTCCCGTCCGATTTCCGCTTGCCCGTCGCCTGGCGGCGGAACACGCCGGCTACGCTGGCGGAGGCGCTTGGACCGGCGGCGGAGGCGGGGCTGTTGCCGACCTATCCGTTCGGCACCGAATACACCGAAGCCGAACAGGCTCTGCTGCCGGCGCTGGCCGAACTGAAGCGGTCGTCGGGTTCACCCGCGCGGCTGGCGAGACTGGTCTGGCGGGGGTTGCGCCGCGGCCGGCCCGACAGCGATGCGGAAGCGGCGCTGGCCCGCATGGGACTGTCGAATCCTGCCGGTCTGAAGGAGCGGCTCTGGCGGCATGCGATCCATGGCGCGCTCGACCGGCCGGAGCCGTCCGCGCCGGGACCCGGATAGAAGCAGGAGGGCCCCATGGCCGAGAATCTCACTCGCAAGCTGATTGCAGAGCACCTGCTGGAAGGCCGCATGAAACCCGGCGAGCCGATCCACCTCGCCATCGACCAGACCCTGACCCAGGATGCGACGGGTACGCTCGTCATGCTGGCGCTGGAGGCGATGGCGCTGGAGCGGGTGAAGACCGAAGTGTCCGTCCAGTACGTGGACCACAATCTGCTCCAGACCGACAACCGCAACCCGGACGATCACCTGTTCCTCGAAAGCGCCTGCCGGCGCTTCGGCGTCTGGTTCAGCCCGCCCGGCAACGGGGTCAGCCACCCGCTGCACACCAGGTATTTCTGCAAGCCGGGACGGACTCTGCTGGGCGCCGACAGCCATACGCCCGCCGCCGGCGCGATGGGCATGCTGGCGATGGGAGCAGGCGGCATCGATGTCGCCATGGCGATGGCCGGCGAACCTTTCGTCCTCGACATGCCGGAAGTCTGGGGCGTCAGGCTCATCGGCGAACTGCCCGACTGGGTCAGCGCCAAGGACGTGATTCTGGAGATGCTCCGCCGCCACGGCGTCGCCGGAGGGCGCGGGCGGGTCATCGAATACCATGGCCCGGGACTGGAAGCGCTCGGCGTCATGGACCGTCACGTCATCGCCAACATGGGCACCGAACTGGGCGCCACCTCAAGCGTCTTTCCCGCCGATGCGGCGGTCAGGGACTATCTCGCCCTTCACGGCCGGGACGGGGACCATACGCCGTGGACCGCCGACGACGGCGCCGGCTACGACCATCACGAGAAAATCGACCTTTCGGAACTGGAGCCGCTGATCGCGAAGCCGTCGAGCCCCGGCAACGTCGTTCCCGTGCGGGATGTGGCGGGCGCGGAGGTCTATCAGGCCTATTTCGGATCCTCGGCCAACCCGGGATTCCGCGACTTCGCCGTCGTCGCCGAAATGATGCGCGGCCGCAACCGCCCGGCCCAGGTGTCGCTGGACATCAACCCGGCCAGCCGAGACGACCTGCGTGACCTGGCGGGCGATGGCCATCTCTCGGCCCTGCTGGCGGCTGGCGCGCGTTTGCATCAGGCAGGCTGCAATGGCTGCATCGGCATGGGGCAGGCCCCGGCGACGGGGCGCAACAGCCTGCGTACCGTGCCGCGCAACTTCCCGGACCGCTCGGGCACGCCGGAGGACAGCGTCTTTCTCTGCAGCCCGGAGACGGCCGCCGCCGCGGCGCTGACCGGACGCATCACCGATCCCCGCGAACTGGATATGGCGCACCCGAAGATCGCGCCGCCCCGCCGGCCCGCATTCGACTGGGAGAATTTCGCCGCGCCGCCGCGGCCCCAATCGGCGGAGGAGACCGAACTGGTGAAGGGCCCCAACATCGCCAGCATTCCGGATTTCGAGGCGATGCCGGATGAACTGGACCTGCAGGTGCTGCTCAAGCTGGGCGACGACATCTCCACCGACGAGATCATGCCCGCGGGCACAGACATCCTGCCCTATCGCAGCAATATCCCGAAGATCGCCGAGTTTGCCTTCCGGGTGATCGACAAGGGCTATGCGAAGAGGGCCGCCGCGGCGCGCGAGGAGCGCGACGGTCACGTCATTGTCGCCGGGGAAAATTACGGCCAGGGTTCCAGCCGGGAACATGCGGCGATCGCGCCACGCGCGCTCGGGCTTCGCGCGGTCGCCGCCCGCAGCTTTGCGCGCATCCATCGCCAGAACCTGATCAACTATGGCGTCGCGCCGCTGCTCCTGGACGACGAGGACGATCCCGGGGAACTGGATCAGGATGGCCGGATGACGCTGAGCGGACTGCGCGGCGCAGTGGCTGACGCGGATTCGATCACCGCGCGGACGGGACGGGGCGCGGAGATCGTGCTCCGGCTCGACCTTGGCGCACGCGAGCGTGAAGTGCTGCTGGCCGGCGGGCTGGTCAACTGGTGGCGCGCCGGCTGAGCGGGGACCCCGAGAGGTCAGTCACGCACGAGAAAGACCGAAGCCCGAGTGTGATTGGCGATCCGGCCGCCGTTCGACGACCAGAGATAGTCGCTGATATTGGGGACGTGGGTCGCCATGACCACCAGGTCGCAGCCGGTCTGCTCGAGCGCCTCCATCAGCGTGTCGTCCAGATCGACGGCGGGATCGTGGCTGGTCATCGGCTTCGATTCCGTCTTCACGCCGCGCGCGCCCGCCTGTTCGTCGGCAAAGGCGGCCAGCTTGCGGCCGAACTCCTCGGGATTGTGGGCGACGGCGCCCGGCGTCGCTGCCGTCACGCCGACATAGCAGATCGTCGCGCCATAGTGGTTTGCCAGATCGGCGGCAGTATTCAGCGCCTTCTGCAGCTTGTCGGCGTGATTCAGGTCCACCGGAACCATGATCTTCTTGAACATCTTGCCCCTCCCTTCATGAGACGGTCACGAGTTCAACCCCGCAGCCGCCGGGATCTTGTTTCCTCGAGTGGAAGCGGATCACGGGGATGTCGGCAATGTCAAAGAGAATTACAAGGTCTAGTCAGGCCGACGCCGTGCATGTCCTGTTGCGTCCCGCGCCCTTGGCTTCGTAGAGCGCGCGGTCGGCCCGCTTCATCGCCGCTGCCAGGGACGACTCACCTGCCGCATGCTGGCTGACCCCCAGGCTGACGGTCAGGCGCACCGGGCGGCCGCCGAAC
Organism: Minwuia thermotolerans; assembly: GCF_002924445.1. Taxonomy (NCBI): domain Bacteria; kingdom Pseudomonadati; phylum Pseudomonadota; class Alphaproteobacteria; order Minwuiales; family Minwuiaceae; genus Minwuia; species Minwuia thermotolerans. The sequence goes on along the minus strand of NZ_PIGG01000045.1, from coordinate 149,252 downwards.
TCGATGGCCGCCTCCTCGGTGCGCCGGCGGATCCGCTCGGCGACCGCCACGGCGCTGTCGATATCGGTTTCCGGCAGCAGCACGCCGAACTCCTCGCCGCCGAGTCGAGCCGCCACGTCGGTCGGCAGACGCAGGCTGGCGCTCACGATCTGGGCGAAACGCTGCTGGGCGACGTCGCCGCCGTCATGGCCGAAGCTGTCGTTGACGCGCTTGAAGTGGTCCAGGTCGCAGGTAATGAACGACAGGGGATGACCGTAGCGCGCGGCGCGCTTCACCTCGGCGGCGGCGATGGTCTCGAAATGCCGGCGGTTGGCCAGGCCGGTCAGCGTGTCGGTGCTGGCGTGGCGGCGCAGTTCGGTCTCCATCCGCTTGCGCTCGCCGATGTCGCGGGCGAAGCCGGCCAGACCGGCATAGTTGCCGTCTGCGTCGTCGATGCGCACGGCGCGGACCTCGACCTCGACCCGGTGGCCGTCCTTGTGCAGCGCCTGTGTTTCCATGATGCAGGGCTCGCCCGTTTCGATGGCGCGGGCCACGAACTCGGCCATGTGCTTTGCGCGGTCGAGCGGCCGCACCCGGGCCATGGGCCCGTCGAGCAGTTCTTCCGGTTTGTAGCCATAGACGTCTTCTACGGCGTCATTGGCATAGCCGAGGGTGCCGTCCGGGCGCATGTAGAAGACGGGGTCGGGCAGGTTCTCCAGCAGCCGGACCAGGACGGCGTTGCGGTCGGCGATGGCGCGTGCGCGTTCCTGCAGCCGGATCTGGTCGGTAATGTCGTAGGACACGCTGACGAACCCGCTGAGTTTGCCGGCGGAGTCCCGGATTGGAGAGACGCGCAACTCCACGGGCACCACCGTGCCGTCACCGCGGATCCGGTCCGTCTCGATGGCCTGCGGCTCCATGCTGTCCCGCAATGTCTGCTGGAACTTCTCGAACCGCTCGGCCTCGGCCTCGGGGATGAAATCCCGGTTCGACTTGCCGATCAGTTTCTTCAGCGGCGTCCTGTAGAGTTCGACGGCTTCCCGGTTGGCGTACTGAATGACGGAGTCGGGATCGACGAGGATCACCGCTTCGCCGACCTGGTCGAGCATCTCCCCCAGGTCGAGCGCGCGCGCCGCGTTCCGCCTTTCGGCGGTGACGTCGACCGCCGTGCCGACGCGGAAACGGACCGCGCCATTCTCGTCGAACAGGGTGCGTGTGGACCAGGAGAGGCAGAGTTCCGAGCCGTCACGGGTCAGCCAGCGGCTCTCGAAGCGGCGTTCGTCCGTGCGTCCGACCGCTTCGAGAAACGCCTCGCGGCCGGGCTCCTGCTCCTCGGGGACCCGGAACGACCAGAGAAAACGGCCGCGCGCTTCCGAGCCTCTGAAACCGGTGATGCGCGTGAAGGCGTCGTTGACCCAGATGATGCGGCCCTCCGCGTCGGCGGCGACGACGATGGCGTCGGTCGTCTCGACGATGGCCTGCAGGAAGTCGAGGCGGTCGGTCTCGTCTCCCCTGGGCCCCTGGGCCGTGGTCCGTTCATCTGCGGTTGCCATCGACAATGCTCCGTGTCGGCCAACGACACTAACAGAGTTCGGATGCCATGACATGGACCCCCGGGCCGCGCAGCGGTCGGAGTGTGGCATGGAGCCCACAGGGCTGGCGTCCGGACAGTTGCTTCGCCGGCAGCCGGGTGGCTAGTCTAAGCCCGATTCCAGCGGGGGTATCGTGTCGTTCGGATTTCTTCATATCGGCAAGACCGGTGGCAACGCGGTGCTGGAGCACATCGGGCCTCTGGCGGCGGCGCACAACGTGGATTTCCGCCGTTTCGGCCATGATGTCAGGCTGCGCGAAGCGCTGGCGGCCGACCCGGAACTGAAGATGAGCTTCGTTGTCCGCGACCCTGCGGCGCGTTTCGTCTCGGCATTCTGGAGTCGTCTCAGGAACGGCCGGCCGAAGCGGAATTCCCTGTGGTCGCCGGAGGAGGCGGTGGCCTTCCGGTGGTTCGCGACGCCCGACGAGCTGGCGTGTGCGCTCGAAGCAGAGGATGAGCGGCTGAAATCGGCCGCGCTCTTCGCCATGAATGCGATCAGCCATCTGCGGCGGAATTTCGCCTGGGCGCTGGGTTCACCGGAATATCTGGAGCGGGTGCGCCATCGGCTGTTCTTCGTGGCCGGTCTGGACGAACTCGACCAGAGGCTGCCGGAGATGGCCGGCCGCATGGCGCTTCCCCGGAGCGGATTGCCGAACGAGCCGGCGCATGTCCACGTCCGTCCCGAGGGGCCATCGTCCGCCGACGAGTTGTCCGAACGGGGGCGGGCCAATCTGAGACGTTTCTGGGTCCAGGATTTCGAGATATACGACTACGTCGTCATCCAGTTCAGCCGGTTCGGTGGCCAGGAGCTTCGCCGGCGGCACGATCAGATGCGGGACGAGGCGATGGTCCTCTACCGCCAGGGGGACTACAAGGCGGCGGTCGAGGCGCTCGGACCGGTCCTCAAGCGGGATCCGGGCAACCGCACGTTGAAGCTGGTCATGGCCCGGAGTCTGGTGAACGCCGGTCTTGTGGATCGGGCCGAAGAGCTCTGGCGTGATATTGCGAGGACCGAGCCGGACTCGGCGGAACCCCTGGCCCAACTCGGCCAGCTCAGCTACGCGCGCCGCAACTACGCCGCCGCACTGGAATGGTTCCGCGCAGCCCTTGCCGCCGATCCCGCGAACGAGAACGCGCGACTGAGGGCGATCCGGTCCGCGAGCCTGATCGAGGATCAGGCTATAGCCGTCGAGCTTGTCAACCAGGGCGGCCGCGGCCCCGAAGAGATGGCTGAAACCGCGCATTGGGAGACGATGGTCCAGATCTATCTCGGGATGGACGATCCGATCTCGGCCGAACGCCTGCTGCGCGCGCGTATGGCGAAGTTCCCGAAGGAGGCCGGCCGGGTGCGCGGCCATCTCGCCTCGGTACTTGCGCATCTGCACCGGGTGGCCGAGATCGAGGAACTTGGTCTGAAGGTCTCCGCGGTCACGGATTTCATGACCATGCTCGCTCTGGTGCGGGCGGCCATAAGGGAGCGCAATGTCAGAAAGGCGCGGAACCGCCTGAAGCGTCTGCAGGAGATTGCGCCGGGGCACTCGGCCGTCGCCGAGGAGGCCGATCGGGTCGAACGTCTCGCCGGGGACCTGGCGGCGTCCTCCCGCACGCCCGAGCCGGAGGCCAGGGTCGTCAGCCTCCTCGGCATTTCCTTCTGCGGCAGCACCTTCCTCGGATCGGTCCTCGGTTCGCTGCCGGGGGTCGAACATGTCGGCGAGTCGCACCGGCTGACCAAGTCCATTGCGATGGGCGAGGGCGGCCAGCAGGAGGTGCCCTTCGACTTCGCCAGCGATCCACGGAGCATGTTGACGCCATGCGCACACTGCGGCCCCGAGTGCCGGGTCTTCGATTTCGATTTCCGTGCGGCGCTGGCCGACGACCCGACCAACTGGTTCCAGCGCCTGGCGGCGAGACTGGGGAGCGAGATCCTCGTGAGCGGCGACAAGCACATGGCGCCGACGCTCGATCCGCTGGAGCGCTATGACGGCGTCGTCCTGTTCAAGAGTCCGGTCAACGCCTATCGCTCCATGCGGAAGCGCGAGGAGTCGAATCCCGACAACCCGGCATACGCCTATTCCGGCATCCGGTTCGGACGCTCCTATGCAACCAACTACTTCCGCTTTCTGAACCTCGGCAAACCGCAGGGCCGGTTGCTCTGTCTCAGGTGGGAGAATTTCACCGCCCGTGAGGAAGAGCATCTGGAGCGGCTGTGTCAGCTGCTGGACCTGCCGTTCGACGCCGGCGCCCTGAAAGACCGCAAGGCGGAGCAGCATTTCTTCGGCGGCAACGGCGAGGTACGCAAGCAATTCGCGGCCCGGCCGGAGAAGACGAACCTGGTTCGGGAGAAGACCCAGGAGATCGAGATCGCCGAGAGCGGGAAGGTCGCCGGGCACCCCGCTGCGTCGGCGGCCTTCGAGGCTCTCATGGCCCGCTACGAGGCCGATTTCGGTGACATTGCGGCGGCGGAGGCCCCGAAGGCCGCTGCGAAAGTGACGCGCGGAAAGGGGCGTGTAGGCGGGCGGGGCAAGGCGCGCTAGCTTCGGTCCCCGGGACAACGGGCAGGGGAAGACAATGGCGTGGCGGCGGGTGGTTCTTGAAATCGGCATGGGGACGGACATCCGCGGCGGTGACGCCACGAAGGCGGCCGTCCGGGCGCTGAAGGACGCGTTGTGGCGGAACTCGCTGACGGTGGCGCCCGCGCTGGGCCAGAGTTCGGACGCCATGCGCGTCGAGGTGCGCATCGGCGCGCCGCGACCCGAGACGGTCGACCGCGACGCGGTGCTGGCGGTGCTGCCGCATGGTACGGGCACGGTCGAAGTCATGGCCGGTGGCCTGGAAATTCCGAATGACGCGGGCGACGACGTCACGGTGATGGCGCATGCGGCCGCCGCCGTCTATCTGGACCTCGACGAGGGCGCGCGGGCATGAGCGGGCCGCGGGTGATTCTGGAGATGGGCGCAGGCACCGACCTGCATGGCGGCGACTACACCAAGGCGGCGGTCCGCGCGGTGCAGGACGCGCTGCAGCACAGTTCGCTGACCTTCGTGCGCGTGCTGGGTCTCGACCCTGCGAGCCTTGCGGTCGACGTCACCATCGGCGTGGCGCGTCCCGACAAGGTCGATACGGAAGCTGTGAAGCGGGCGCTGCCCGTGGGCCGGGTCAGCGTGCGCGCCGTGACCGGCGGCCTGGACGTCCCCGACGAGGATGGAAAGGACCGGGCGGTCATCGCCAGCGCCGCGATAGAGGTGCGGCTTCCGGCGCCGGCGTAGCGACCGCCCGGCTGGGAGTTCTAGTGGGACATCAGGACCGGCAGGGTCATCTGCCGGAGGATGCTGCGGCTGACGCCGCCGAACAGGGATTCGCGGATGCGCGAGTGCCCGAACGCGCCCATGACCAGCAGATCGGCGCCGATATCGGAGGCCCGCGAGAGGATCAGGTTGGCCGGGTCGATGCCGGACGCCTTCTCCGTGATCAGGTCCACCTTCAGGCCGTGCCGGGCGAGATGCAAGGAGATGTCCGCGCCGGGCAGTTCGCTGTAGTTCGCGGCGTTGGCATCGGGGTTGACGATCATGACGTGAACGGTCTTGGCGTTCTTCATGAAGGGCAGGGCGTCGTTCAGCGCGCGTGCGGCTTCCCGGCTGCCGTCCCAGCCGACGATGACATTGGTGCCCATGGACTTGCGGTTGCCGACATAGGGCAGGACCAGCACGGGCCGCCCGGCGCCCAGCACCGCTTCCTCGACGACCTCGGCGCCGCCGGCGCGGGGCTCGTCGGGCTTCGACTGGCCCATCACCAGCAGGTCTGCGTGGCGGGCGTGCCGCGCCACCGTTTCGGCCACTTCGGCGCTGTAGACACGCGTATGGCGGAAGTCGACGCTGAGGGAGGACCGGCCGATGGCCTTCTCATAGGTCGCGCGGATGTCCTCGGCGGCCCGCGCCTCGTGGCTCTCGATCGTGTCCAGCACGTCGCCGGGCAGCCCCGCATAGGTGTAGGCCGGCCAAGCGGGCATCGACGCCGCCGTATAGAGCGCCGCGAGATGGGCGTCGTTGGTTTCGGCGATGCCGATGGCTGCCGAGATGTCGGCCTCCATGTCCGTCGCCGGATCGAGATGTAGCAATATATCCTTGATCGCCATGACAGTCCTCCTTTGCCGTCGGTCGCACGCGAACATGCCTGCCCCGCGCGCTGAATGTCTTGATCCGGATCAAATAGTATTCCAGATTGCGTTCATAGTCAGAACGTCGCGTGGCGGGTTCTGACCAACAGCGTCACCATCTTCCGCGTTCGAGCACAAGTTGGCCACGCGAACCTTTTTCGGAAATCGGCTGATGCAGTCCGCACCTTTCGACAGCACGAAGCTCCGATGCAACATGTGTGCGATCCGTCATCGGGCGGTTTGCGGCGCACTTTCGGACGAGGAAATTTCGTCGATCAACGCGATTGCCAAGCGCAGGCTATACAAGCCCGGCGACATGATCCTGAACGCCGATGACCATGTGGACTTCTTCGCCAACATTGTTTCCGGCGCCGTCAAGCTGACCAAGATGCTGGGCGATGGCCGTCAGCAGATCGTCGGCCTGCAGTTCGCGCCCGACTTTCTGGGCCGCGCCTACAAGGAGCGGAGCCCCTATTTCGCCGAGGCGGCGACCGACGTCGAGCTCTGCCTCTTCCCGCGGAAGGCTTTCGAAGGTCTGCTCAAGGAAAAGCCGGGTCTGGAAATGCGGCTGTTCCAGGACACCCTGAACGAGCTCGATGCCGCGCGCGACTGGATGCTGCTGCTGGGCCGCAAGACCGCCTCGGAAAAGGTTGCGAGCTTCGTCGAGATGATCGCACGGCGCACGCCCATGATCGGCTGCAGCCATACAGACGAGGATCCCGACAACGTCCACGTCTTCCTGCCGCTCAGCCGCAGCGAGATCGCCGATTATCTGGGACTGACGATCGAGACGGTGAGCCGCCAGATCGGCAAGCTGAAGTCTGCCGGCATCCTTCGGCTTCATGCCAGCCGGGAGTTCTCCGTCCGGGACATGGCCACCCTCAGGGAAGCCGCCAACATCGACGAGGAATAGGCGGGCTCAGCCCTCCGGCAGAACGTGGGCGAGTACATATTCCTCCCAGGCGAGATGCCGTCTGATCAGGACGAAGACCTGACGCAACATGAAGCCGAGGGTGTTCGGATCGTCTGCCTTGGTCAGACCCTTCATCTCCTCGAGCATGTCCGCCAGTTCCATCGTGTTCGCTTCGTTCTCCGCGTGCTCCTGACGGATCAGCTCCAACGCATCCCGGACCGCTTCCGGCGGCTCGGGAGATCTCTGAAGCAATTCGGCCATTGCCGCTTCCTCTGCCGCGCAATGGGCAGGAATGCCGACTTTCAGCAGTGCGACAAGTTCGCTCAACTGCTGCGGATCCGGAAGACCGGGGAGCGCATCGGCGACGTGTTCGAGACGGTCGCAGAGTTCGCTGATGAGGCGGTGTTCTTCCGAAATCGTCGTCTCGGTTTCCGCTTCACTGCGCAATTGCTTGGTAATCGCCCGCTTAAGCGGGGAATAGGGGAGGGGCATACGCATGTTCGAACCGGCAATTCCTGAGTTGACGCTGTTGATCGCGGCCAAGACTCTCACAGAGCGCCGCCCGCGATCTTGATCCAAATCAAGGTTGCCCGTTGTGCACTGCAGTAGCTGTCCGCTAGATGCCCGCGCCGCCGGGATTTGAAGCGGCCGGGATTCGAGAATGGAAGGGGACATCGATGGGAAACGTCGTCCAGTTGGGGTTGCTCAGCCTGACCGGCCTGGCCGGGCTGATCGGCGCCGCGAGGGGGCATGACGCGCAATTCCAGGCTCATGCCTGGGTCGCCGTCATCGCCAGCCTGATCGCCATCTACTTCGTGCTGCGGAACTTCGACCGCCCGGCGCGCGAAGATGCCAGCGGCTATGCCGACGGCGTCATCCGCTACGGCGTGATCGCGACCGTGTTCTGGGGCGTGGTCGGTTTTCTGGTCGGCCTGGTCATCGCGCTGCAGCTCGCCTTCCCCGAACTCAACCTCGACTGGTCCTTCACCAATTTCGGCCGGCTGCGTCCGCTGCACACCTCGGCGGTGATCTTCGCCTTCGGCGGCAACGCGCTGATCTGCACCAGCTTCTATGTGGTGCAGCGCACCTGCCGCGCGCGGCTCGCCTTCGGCGGTCTCGCCTGGTTCGTCTTCTGGGGCTACCAGCTTTTCATCGTGCTGGCGGCGACCGGCTATCTGATGGGCGTGACCCAGTCGCGCGAGTACGCCGAGCCCGAGTGGTATGTCGACCTGTGGCTGACGATCGTCTGGTTGGCCTATCTCGCCGTCTTCCTGGGGACGATCATCAAGCGCAAGGAGCCCCATATCTACGTGGCGAACTGGTTCTACCTGGCGTTCATCGTCACGGTGGCCATGCTCCACGTGGTCAACAACATGGCGATTCCGGTGTCGCCCCTGGGCTCCAAGAGCTACTCGGTCTTCGCCGGCGTGCAGGACGCCCTGACCCAGTGGTGGTACGGCCACAACGCCGTCGGTTTCTTCCTGACCGCGGGCTTCCTGGGCATGATGTACTACTTCGTGCCCAAGCAGGCGGAGCGGCCGATCTACAGCTACCGGCTGTCGATCGTGCACTTCTGGTCGCTGATCTTCCTCTACATCTGGGCCGGCCCGCATCACCTGCACTACACCGCGCTGCCCGACTGGGCGCAGACGCTCGGCATGGTGTTCTCGATCATGCTGTGGATGCCGTCCTGGGGCGGCATGATCAACGGCCTGATGACGCTCTCGGGCGCCTGGGACAAGCTGCGCACCGACCCGATCATCCGCATGATGGTCATCGCGCTGGCGTTCTACGGCATGTCGACCTTCGAGGGTCCGATGATGTCGATCAAGTCGGTCAACGGCCTCAGCCACTACACCGACTGGACCATCGGCCACGTGCATTCGGGTGCGCTCGGCTGGGTCGGCATGATCAGCTTCGGCGCCATCTACTTCCTGGTGCCGCGGCTGTGGAACCGCATGGGCCTGTACTCGCTGAAGCTGGTGAGCTGGCACGTCTGGCTCGCGACCATCGGCATCGTCATCTACGCGGCGGCGATGTGGGTCAGCGGCATCATGCAGGGCCTGATGTGGCGCGAGTACAACGAGAACGGTTTCCTGGTCTACAGCTTCGCCGAGACCGTGGACGCGATGCATCCCTTCTATGTCATCCGCGCCATCGGCGGCCTCTGCTACATCGCTGGCGCCGTTCTCATGGTCTACAACGTCTGGCGGACGATCATGCATTCGCCGGAGCGGGAACCCGCCGGGCCGGACCCTGTGGTCCAGAGCCAGACCGCCTGAACCGGAGAGCGCAGACATGTTCAAGCATGAAAAGATCGAGAAGAACGCCACGCTGATGCTCGTCCTGAGCTTCCTCGTGGTGTCCATCGGCGGCATCGTGGAAATCGCTCCGCTGTTCTACATGGAGAACACCATCGAGGAGGTGGAGGGGGTGCGTCCCTACTCCCCGCTCGAGCTGGCGGGGCGGAACATCTACGTCCGCGAGGGCTGCTACAACTGCCACAGCCAGATGGTGCGGCCCATGCGCGACGAGGTGGAGCGCTACGGCCATTACAGCCTGGCCGCGGAGAGCATGTACGACCATCCCTTCCAGTGGGGCTCGAAGCGGACGGGACCGGATCTGGCGCGGGTCGGACAGCGCTACTCCAACGAGTGGCATGTCCAGCACCTGATCGACCCGCGGTCGGTGGTGCCGGAGTCGATCATGCCGCGCTACTCGTTCCTGCTCGACAACCGGCTCAGGACCGACGACATCGCCCGGCATCTGGAGGTCAATGCCGCCGTCGGCGTGCCCTACAGCGAGGAGATGATCGCCGAGGCCGAGGCCGACATGCGGGCCCAGGCCGATCCGGAGGGCGATTGGGAAGGGCTGCTGGCCCGCTACCCGAAAGCCCAGGTCGGCGATTTCGACGGCGATCCGCGCCGGCTGACGGAAATGGACGCCCTGGTGGCCTATCTGCAGATGCTCGGCACGCTGGTGGACTTCTCCGCCTACCGTTCCGAAGAAAACTACAGGTGAGCGCGATGGATCACGAAACCCTCCGGCATTTCGCCGACACCTGGGGACTGGTCTTCCTGGTCCTCGTCTTCTCCGCGGCCGTTCTCCGGCTCTTCCGCCCGGGCGCCCGCGAGTACTACCGCAACGCGGCTCACCAGCCGCTCCAGGACGATCAGGAGCCGAAGTCATGAGGACAGATCCGGACGCGGCCAAGGGCAAGGAAGCGGCGACCGAGACGGACGCCGTCACCGGCACGGCAACCACCGGCCACGAGTGGGACGGGATCAAGGAACTCGACAATCCGATGCCGCGGTGGTGGCTGTGGACCTTCTACGCCACGGTCATCTGGGCGATCGGCTACACCATCGCCTATCCGGCATGGCCGCTGATCGACAGCGCCACGCAGGGCGTGCTGGGCTATTCCAGCCGCGCCGCGGTCGAACGGGACATCGAGGACGCCATCACCGCGCAGCAGGAGAAGTTCGACGCGCTCGAACGCCTGTCGCTCGAGGAGATTCGTCAGGATCCGGCGCTGTTTCGCTTCGCCACCGACGGCGGCCGCGCGGCCTTTGCCGTCAATTGCTCGCAGTGCCACGGTTCGGGCGCCCAGGGTTCGCCGGGCTATCCGAACCTGAACGACGACGAGTGGCTCTGGGGCGGCAGTGTGCAGGACATCTACCAGACCCTGCAGCACGGCATCCGCTACGAGCGCGACGACGAGACCCGCTTCTCCCAGATGCCGGCCTTCGGCGACGGCCTGCTCAGCCGCGAGCAGATCAACGCGGTCGCCCACCACGTCCGCTCGCTGGCCGAACTGGAGCACGACGCGGATCTGGCCGCGGCGGGCGCCACGGTCTATGCCGACAACTGCGCCGTCTGCCACGGCGAGAACGGCGGTGGCGACCAGAGTCAGGGCGCGCCGGCGCTGGATGACGCCATCTGGCTCTATGGCAGTTCGGTGCAGGAAATCCGCACGCAGGTCGTCAACCCGCGTCACGGGGTGATGCCCGCCTGGGACTTCCGTCTCAGCGACGCCACCCTGAAGCAGCTCACCCTGTTCGTGCACTCGCTGGGCGGTGGCGAACTGGGCATCGACATCCGGCAGGAGTAGTACGGAATGGCCAACGCGCATCGGGTCGACCGGATCGAGGTCGAGGCGGTCAACGCCCGGAAGCGGCGCTCGCTCTACAAGGCGCGCGAAAGCATCCACCCGATGCGCGTCGCCGGCCATTTCCGCCGCCTGAAATGGTGGCTGATGGGGATACTTCTCGGGATCTACTACATCACGCCCTGGATCCGGTGGGACCGCGGTCCGGGGATGCCCGACCAGGCGGTGCTGATCGACCTGGAGCATCGCCGGTTCTTCTTCTTCTTCATCGAGATCTGGCCGCAGGAATTCTATTTCGTTGCCGGCCTGCTGATCATGGCCGGTATCGGCCTGTTCCTCGTCACCTCGGTGCTGGGCCGCGCCTGGTGCGGCTATGCCTGCCCGCAGACGGTCTGGGTCGACCTCTACATCCACGTCGAGCGCTGGATCGACGGCGACCGCAATGCCCGCTTCCGCATGGAGAAGACCCCCTGGACCTTCACCAAGACGCGGAAGAGGCTGGCGAAATGGCTGATCTGGCTGCTGATCGCCGTGGCGACCGGCGGCGCCTGGGTGTTCTATTTTGCCGACGCGCCGACCCTGTTCGTGGACCTGTTCACGGGGGAGGCCGCGCCGGTGGCCTATGCCACGGTGGCCGTGCTGACGGCGACGACCTTCGTCTTCGGCGGTTTCATGCGCGAACAGGTCTGCACCTACATGTGTCCGTGGCCGCGCATCCAGGGCGCGATGCTGGACGAGAATTCGCTCAGCGTCACCTACAACGCCTGGCGGGGCGAGCCGCGCGGCCGGCACCGCAAGGGCCCCGAGGCCCACAAGCTGGGCGACTGCATCGACTGCAACCAGTGCGTGGCCGTCTGTCCGATGGGCATCGACATCCGCGACGGGGGACAGCTCGAGTGCATCAACTGCGCGCTCTGCATCGACGCCTGCAACAACGTGATGGAGAAGACCGGCGGCACGCCGAACCTGATCTCCTACAACAACCTGAGAACCTACGACGCCCAGGAGGCGGGCCGCGAAGCGCCGCCGCTGAAGCGCACCGTGCTCAGGCCTCGCACCTTCATCTATGCCGGTATCTGGGCCCTGGTCGGCCTCGCCATGCTGTTCGCGCTGGCGGTGCGGGACCGGCTGGAGCTGAACGTGCTGCACGACCGCAACCCGCAATACGTCATTCTTTCCGACGGAGCGGTCCGCAACGGCTACACGATCAAGATCCTCAACATGCAACTGGAGGAACGGCGTGTCCTTTTGCGTGTCGCCGATCTGCCCGGCGGGCTGATGACCGTGGTCGGTCAGGACCTGTGGCCGAGCCGCACCCGCGAGTTCATCCTGGAACCGGACAAGGTGCGCGAGCTGAAGGTCTTCGTCACCGTCCCCGGCCCGGAGATCGAGCTGGGCGCGACGCCCTTCCGCTTCAGCGTCACCGACCTGGGCGGTATCGAGGAGGCTCATTACGGCGCCACGTTCTATGCGCCCGGAGACTGAAGCCATGGACGCGATCGAAAGCAACGCCCGCCCATTCACCGGCCGCAAGATGCTGTTGTCGATGCTGGCCTTCTTCGGCGTCATCATCGTCGTCAACCTGGGGCTGCTCGGCTTCGCGCTGGACAGCGACAACGGCCTGGTGGTCAAGAACAGCTATGTCGCCAGCCAGGACTACAACCGGATGATGGCGAAGGCGCGCGCTCAGGAGGAACTGGGCTGGCGCGCCGCCGTGACCCACCGGGCCGGTGTGGTCGAACTGCGTTTCACCGATGGCGCCGGCGCGCCGCTGACCGGTCTGGAGATCGCCGGACGCCTGGGCCGGCCGGTCACCGACCGCGAAGACCGTCCGGTCGCCTTTCGGGAGGCCGGCAGCGGCCTCTACCGGACCGATGCCGCGCTGGGCGCCGGCGAATGGGAACTGGACGCCGTGGCGCGCGATGGCGCGGGCGCGGAGTTCCGCCGCATTGTCCGCTTCTTCGTCAAGGACCCGGGCCAATGAGCTGTTGCGGCCATGTCGCCGATTCGGTTCGGCCAGCGTCCCGCCCGGCGGCCCGGAGCGGGGAAAGCGTACGCCTCGACCTGATCGTGCCCGGCATCCACTGCGCCGGTTGCATTGCGAAGATCGAGGGCGCGGTCGGCGCCGTCCCCGGCGTCGGCAACGCGCGGGTGAACCTGTCGACACGGCGGCTGAGCGTCGTCATGGACGGCGCCAATGAACCGGACGAGATCGTCCGCACCGTCGAGGCGCTGGGCTATGACTGCCGCCGCTACGACCCCCATGCTGCCGGCGCGCAGCAGGAGGACCGGCGCGGGCGCGAACTGCTCCGCGCCCTGGCCGTGGCCGGCTTCGCCGCCGGCAATGTCATGCTGCTTTCGGTCTCGGTCTGGTCCGGCGCCGAGGGCGCGACACGCGACATGTTCCACTGGGTCTCGGCGCTGATCGCGCTGCCGGCGATCCTCTATGCCGGCCGGCCGTTCTTCGGCTCCGCCTGGCAGGCCCTGAAGGCGCGCACGCTCAACATGGACGTGCCGATCTCGCTGGCCGTGGTGCTGGCCGCGGCGCTCAGCCTGCATGCGACATTCCTCAGCGGCGAGGAGGCCTTCTTCGACGCCGCCGTGATGCTGCTCTTCTTCCTGCTGCTCGGCCGCTATCTGGACCATCGCGTCCGCGCCCGGGCCCGCGCGACCGTCAGCCAGCTCCTCTCGCTCTGGTCGACGGAGGCCACGCGCCTGACTCCGGCGGGGCAGGAGCGGGTGGCCGTCGACGACCTGGCGCCCGGCGACAGGCTGCTGGTGGCGGCCGGCGAGCGCATTCCCGTCGACGGCGTCGTCGTCGACGGCGCCGCCGACCTGGACTGCGCCATCGTCACCGGTGAATCCCAGCCCGTCGCGGTGGGGCCGGGGGCGATGGTCCGCGCCGGCACCATGCCGCTGACCCGCCCGCTGACCATCCGCGCCACCGCCGTCGGCGACGACACCTTCCTGGCCCAGGTGGTGCGGCTGATGGAGGAGGCGGAGAACGGCCGCGCGCGCTATGTCCGCCTGGCCGACCGCGCCGCGCAGGTCTACGCCCCGGCGGTGCACCTGATCGCGCTGCTGACCTTCGTCGGCTGGATGGTCGTCACCGGCGGCGACTGGAGCCACGCGCTCTGGATCGCCGTATCGGTCCTGATCATTACCTGCCCCTGCGCTCTGGGCCTCGCCGTCCCTGCCGTCCAGGTGGTCGCCAGCGGCGTGCTGTTCGCGAAGGGCATTCTGGTCAAGGACGGCACCGCGCTGGAGCGGATGGCGCAATCCGACCGGGCGGTGTTCGACAAGACCGGCACGCTGACCACGGGCCGCCCCCGCATCGTCCGCGCCACGCTGGACGAGGCGCATCTGGCGCTTGCCGCGGCCCTGGCGCGGCGGAGCCGCCACCCGCTGGCGCTGGCGCTGGCCGCGCATGCCGGACCGCCTGCCGGTCCCGAGGCGGACGCGGTCGAGGAACATCCCGGCGAAGGGCTTTCCGGACGGGTCGCCGGCCACGAACTGCGCCTCGGGCGCCGCGCCTTCGCCGGCCCGTCCGAAGCTGGCGCGCCCGGCGCGACGGAGCTCTGGCTGATGGTCGACGGCCGCCCCGCCGGGCATGTGGAGTTCGAGGACGCGCTCAGGCCCGGGGCTGCGGCAATGATCGCGGAACTGGACGGTCTGGGTTTCCGGCCGATGCTGCTGTCGGGCGACAACGCCGCCGCCGTGGCGCGCACCGCCGCCGAGGCCGGCATCGAAGACTGGCGCGCAGGCCAGCAGCCGGGGGACAAGATCGCGGCGCTGCAGGCGCTGGCGGATGAGGGACACCGGGCGCTGATGGTGGGTGACGGCATCAACGACGGCCCGGCGCTCGCCGCGGCCCACGTGTCGATGGCGCCGGCCAGCGCGTCCGATGTCGGGCGGGCGGCCGCCGATTTCGTCTTCATGCATGACGGTCTGGACGCGGTGACGGCCGCGCTCGCCGTCTCGCGCAAGGCGCGTCGGCTGATCCTGCAGAACTTCGGCCTGGCGTTGATCTACAACCTGATCGCCATTCCCGTGGCGGTCCTGGGCGGGGCATCGCCGCTGGTCGCTGCGATCGCCATGTCGTCGTCGTCGGTCGTCGTGACGCTGAACGCGCTCCGCCTGCGCCTCGGCGAGGGCCGGAACCGCAAAGCGGCCAACGCCGCCGTCACCACGGTTCGGGAGGCAAGGGCATGAACGTGCTGATCTATCTCATTCCCGTGGCGCTGCTGCTGGGCGGCGTCGGCCTCTGGGCCTTCATCTGGGCGCTGCGTTCGGGTCAGTACGACGACCCCGAGGGCGACGCCGAGCGGATCCTGCTGGACGATTGACGTCGGCGCAGGGCGCGCATGCTTTGCGCCTTCCGTGGCGTGAGGGTACACTGCGCGAAACGCCGTAGCTTCCAGCATGGTCCTGGGGAGGATCGCCATGAACCCGCCTGTTGTCGCCCGCACCATCGATCACGCCGCCCAGGCCGCGGCCATGGAAAAGTACATGGCCGAAGGCGAGGAGCGCGCCCACGCGCTGGGCAATCGCGGCCCCATCCGCTTCGCCGGCGACGGGGCGCTGCATCCCGACATCGTCGAGGCCTACTGGCGCTGCGGCTTCTACGTCTTCGAGGGCGTGTTGAAGGCGGACGAACTGGCGGATCTGGAACGCGACCTGAAGGACATCATGTCCCGCTTCCCCGTGGCCAGGGGCGAGGAAGTCGACGCGCAGGGCCGCAAGGCGATCGGCGTCGGCCAGCAGGCGCCGTCGCTGTTCTGGTCGAAGCCGCTGGCCGATCCCTTCGGCGGCACCGCCGCCGCCAACGGGCGCCATCCGGTGAAGATGTACGAGCCCGAGGCCGCGAAGGACGCGCCCGAGGAGATCGTCTACCTGATGCTGGGCACGCTGCAGCATTCGGAGGCCGCGCTCCGGCTCTACGGCCATCCGGAAGTGCTGAAGATGGTGTCGGCCATCAACGGTCAGGATTTCACGCCCTTCAACGAGGCGCTGTTCATCAAGGAACCGGGCCTGGGCGCCTCCGTCGCCTGGCACCGCGACGGCGTCACCCACTGGGACGATCCCGAGTGGGACCAGGGGACGCACGGTTTCAACTGCATGGCGCAGCTCTATGGCTGCACCCCGGCCAACGGCCTCTGGGTCGTGCCCGGCACCCACAAGCTCCGCCAGATCGACATCGCGGCGATGGTGGAGGCGGCCGGCACCGACCGCCTGCCGGAGGCGGTGCCGCTGGTGGCGAAGCCCGGCGACCTCGCCATCACCAACCGCCAGGTCGTGCATGGCAGTTTCGCCAACAATTCGAAGGACTGGCGCGTCACCTTCAACTTCGGTTTCCACCGCCGCAAGTCGGTGCTGAACGTGGAAGCGGGCGGCATCCACAACGCCCGCGCGGTCTATGACGACGCCCGCATCCGCCGCCGTTCGCGCATGATCGGCTATGCGATCGACGCCCGCCGCCAGCGCTTTCCCGACGAGACGCCCTTCGTCTACAAGCCCCATGCCGAAGCGGGCGAGAGCTGGGCCTGGGACGACAAGGCGAAGCTGGACGTCTTCGACTACAACCTGGAAGACCTGAGCATCTGAACCTGCTACCGCCGGCGGCTCACGGCTCGTCGGGGTAGACCGGTTTCGTCGTCTGCTGGGAGACCACCAGCCCGGCCGCGCCCACCGCCGCACCGACCATCGCCGCCTGAACCGGGTCGCCCTGACCGGGCCCCCGGACCGGCGAGGGGACGTCGGGTCCGCCGATATTGCCGCCCCCGCCCGGTTCGCCGTCCGCCTTGGCGCCCGGCCCGGATTTCTCCACCCATTCGGGCCATTCGATCTGCACCCGGCGCTGGGCCAGCTCGATCCCCGCCTTGTAGAGGTCGTTCTTGACCTCCTGGAAGACCGCCTTGCGGATGATGAACTGCTCGCGCGGCTTGCACATGAACTTGGTGCGCACGATCAGGGCGCCTTCCTCGATCTTGAACACGCCCTGGGACTTCAAAGGCTGGATGAACTTCGGCCCCAGTTCAGGATCCTCCATCAGCCTGATGCCGACCTTCTTGATGATCTTGCGCACCTTGTCGGTGTCGGTCTCGTAGGGCAGGCGGAATTCCTGCTTGTAGATCGCCCAGTCGCGGTTGTAGTTCGTGATGGAGCGCAGCTCGCCGAAGGGGATCGTGTGGATCGCGCCGCGGTGATGGCGCAGCCGCATGGAGCGGATGGATATCTGCTCCACCTGTCCCCGGATGTCGCCGAACTCCACGTACTCGCCGACGCGGAAGGCGTCGTCGATCAGGAAGAAGATGCCGGCGATGATGTCCCGCACCAGGGCCTGGGCACCGAAGCCGATGGCGATGCCGACAACGCCGGCGCCGGCGAGCAGCGGGCCGATGTCGAGGCCCATGGAACTCAGCACGACCATGATCGTGACGGCGGCCAGCACCGACAGGATGAAGCCGCGGATCAGCGGCAGCAGGGTCCCGAAACGCGATGTGACCATGCCGCCCAGCCCGTCCTCGTCGATGGCGTGATCCGCCGCCTCGGCGCGGGCCTTGGCCTCCTCGCGCTCTACGAAACGGCGGATGGTGCGCTCCACCAGCGCCCAGCCGATGGCGGCGACGATCAGAATGACAGCCACATCACCGAGCACGGCGGTGATCCGCTCGCCGGTCGGGCTTTGCTGTGCCGCCACCATGTCGACGCCCAGCAGGTGCAGGAAGGCGAGGGCCCCGACGAGGCCCAGCGCCGACTGCGCAACGCGGCGCAACGGCGGCAGCAGCGAAGGCGGCGGGGCCGGGCGTGCAACGTCGCCGGCCTCGGGCGCCTCGGGCTCGTCCGTGGCAGCCTCCGGCTGCATCTCCTCGGGATCAACGGGAATCGCCGCGCGCGCCGGCCGCTCCGGCGCGGGCAGCGGTCGGCGGAGGATGCCGAAATAGGCGCTGGCCGCGGCGGCGGCGAAGATCACGACCACCGCCAGCAGCTTGGTGCCGTCGGCCGACAGCACCGCCAGCCCCCAGAGCAGGGCCAGAAAGCCGATGCCGATCATCAGCCAGAGCCGGCGATACCGCCCGCTCCGCGGCGCGTCCGCTGCTTCCGCCATGGCGTCCCGCGGGCTCGCCAGCAGCGTCAGCGCCGCGGTGATCGCCACCGTGAACAGCCCCGCGGCGAGCAGCATCCAGCCGATTGTCGCCGGGGGCATGCCGAGCAGGCGCACCATGCCGACGCTGAACCCGACGAGACCCACGGTGGCGAACACGGCTGTCAGCCATAGTGCCAGTTTGCGGGCGGTGCGGTCGTCGACCTCCACCAGACGCTGTTCCGGCCGGTCCGGCGCGAACAGGAAGCGCGCCACGGCGCGGCCTGTCAGCGCGGTCGCGAATGCGCCCAGATAGGTGATCAGGAAGATGCGCATCGGATCGTGCTGGGCGAACCAGACCAGCGACAGCAGGAATCCGGCCGCGACGAAGGCGGCCACCAGCGCCGTGTCGCGCACCATCAGGACCAGCGACGGCCAGAGCCGGGACAGCATGTCGTCCGCCGCCGGCCGTGGCAGCGGCATGATCCGGCGGAGCAGCCGCCGCAGCGCCCCCATCAGCAGCGCCGCCGCGGCCAGCATCGCTGCCAGGTTGGCGACGCCTTCCCACATCCGCGGCCAGCCTTCCAGGTCGGTCATCAGGATGAAGGCGTGATCGAAGCTGTCGCCCAGCTCGGGCAGCGCTTCGGCCAGCCTCGCGGCGTTGCGGGAGAGGTTCTCGACGCTGCCTCTCGCCCGGTCGATGACCATGGCGAAGGGATCAGCCATCTGCGCCTCTGCGGCGGGGGCGGCGACCGGGGCTGGGGCGGTCGCCGTGCCCGCTTCCGGCTGGCGCGCCAGTTCCTCGGCGACCAGGCGGCGGACGGTGGGGCGCAGCGCCTCCTCCAGTCCCGCGCCGCCGGGCGGCGTTTCGGCGTCAGCGCGCTCCGCAGCCTGACGCTGCTGGAGCTGTTGTACCGGCAGGGCCTGTCCCAGCGCTGTGGACAAGGCCAGGAGCGCAAGCAGGCCGGCGAGCAGCACGGACGGCACAAATCGGAAATACGGCATCGCAGGTTCCCCGGGGTAATCCGCGCGGGCCGTCTGTTCACGATACAGTGGCGGCGCGCCGGCAGCCTGTCACAATAACTATCGCATTCCGGCGCGCGGCGATACGGATCCGGAGCCTGCGCCGCCCGGTCAACAGGCAGGCGGCGCGAAATATTCATCCGATTCTCGCCTTATTGCGGCCCGGATCTTGCTTTACCTACCCGCCCAGCCGAAAGGCCTGCCGCAGGGGCCCCCATGTCCAGTTTCCGGCGGAGAACCGATGTTGCATGATCCGGCGTCCATCCAGCCGATCCGGGATCCGGACGGCGCCATATGCCGGCCGTTGAACGCCGCAGCCTTCGGGTATTGGAACTCGATTCGTGACAGCCGTGGAATGCCGGCGCGCACGGATCTCGATCCGCTCGACATTCCGCAGCTTCTGCCCTCGATCATCCTGCTCGACGTTCTCCATGAACCGCGGGATTTCCGCTATCGACTGGTCGGCACGCGCTGGGTCTGGCATTTCGGCCGCGACGACACCGGCCGGCTGATGAGCGACCTGCCTCATCAACGCGCGCCGTCGCGCGTCTGGGACGCCTGCTGCGCGGTGGTCGCGCAACGCCGCCCGCACCTTCCTGCGGACATCCCCTATGTCGGCAAGCAGCCTGGCTACAGCGCCATCGAGCCGCTGATCATGCCGCTCTCGCGGGATGGCTTCAACGTGAACATGCTGTTCGTGACGGTCGACTTCACCGACAGCTGAGCGCAGTCCACCCATGCGTGTCGTGACCATGTTTCCACCATTGCCAATTGATCCGTCGGAGCAGACCATTCGACGCGAATGAAGCATTGTAGTGCCTTCACAGGCGGGAGGCGGCATGCGGTTCATCGGTGGCAGACTGATCGTCAACGGCGCCGTCTCGCTCGCGCTGCGTGTGACGCTGGTCTATGTGGTTTTTGGCGTCGCCTGGATATTGTTCTCGGACTGGATCGTCCTGCAGGCCCTGTCGCCCGAGGATGCGCCGGTGGCCCAGAGCCTGAAGGGCGCGGCTTTCGTGCTGGTGACCGCGACCATGTTCGGCGCCATTGCCTACCTGCTGGCCCGGCGCGACCACCTCCATCTGGAACGTCAGCAGGAAATTCTCACGCAAACCGTCGCCGCCCTGTCGACGACGTTGGAGCGGCGCGATCCCTACACGGCGCGGCACGCGGTGCTGGTCGCGATGCTGGCCGTCGAGATCGGACGGCGGATCGGGCTGAGCGACGAACGGCTCGCCGACGTCGAACTCGGCGCGATGCTGCACGACATCGGCAAGATCGGCGTGCCCACCGATCTACTGGTCAAGCCCAGCCGGCTGACCGACGCGGAATTCGACGTGGTCAAGACGCACCCGGAGATCGGCTACGACATCGTATCGCGAATCAGGTTCGGCAATGTCGTGCCGAGGATTGTCCGCGATCATCACGAGCGGCTGGATGGCAGCGGCTATCCCGGAGGGCTGAAGGGCGACCAGATCGACATCGAGTCGCAGGTCGTGGCCGTGGCCGACGTCGCCGAATCGATGACAGCGCACCGTCCCTACCGCGCCGCGCTGGAGACCCGATTTGTGGTCGAGCGGCTGGAGAAGGACGCCGGGGTGAAACTTCATTCGGCCGTGGTCCGCGTCTGCATCTCGATCATTCGCGATCCGGATTTCCGGCTCACGCTGGAGAAGGGGCCGGAAGCGGCCGCCGCAGCGCGGCGGGCCGCCGCCCATGCAGGCCAATCCGCCCGGCGTCCCTAGAAAAACCTCGAACCATTGCAACTTTACGCCAAGGCAAAGATCACTAGGCTCGCCGGTCGGGAACAGGCAGCGGGCACAGAATTGGCGGTCGAGAACGCCGACGGCCCGGCAGGGCGGATCGAGGGGCATGCAGGCGCAGGCGCGACGCGGAGACGAAGGCCAGAACACGGCCGGGCCGGAAGGCGACGGCGAACTGTCCAGCCTGGTGCAGGCTCTCGAATCCCAGCTCGAGCAGGCCAGAGCCAGGATCGTCCGCCTGGAACAGCTCGCCGATACAGACGAATTGCTGGCCATCGCCAACCGGCGCGCCTTCCAGCGTGCGCTGATGCGCTGCGTCGCCGCCGCCGAACGTCACGGCGACCGCGCCTGCCTGGTCTCGCTGGATGTCAACGGTATGAAGCTGATCAACGACAACTGGGGCCATCCGGCCGGCGATGCGGCCTTGAAGACGGTGGCGCGGGTGCTGACCGAGGACACGCGGGCCACCGATGTGGTCGCCCGGATGGGCGGCGACGAGTTCGCGATGATCCTGACCCAGGTGGACGAGGCCGCGGCGGAAGCCAAGTGCCGGAGCCTGGTCGAAAAGGTGCGGCGGACGGGATTCGAGGCCGCCGGCGAGACCATCCCCATCGATCTGGCGTTCGGCGTCGCCGAGGTCACGCCGGGTGCCAGCGCCGACGCGCTGATGGAGGAGGCCGACCGGCGCATGTACCGGATGAAGGCGCTCAGCCGCAATCCCTCGCGTGGACGCTCCTGACCGCGGCGTCCGCGGAGATTGATCCGCGGTTAACGAATACTCATAGTTTCCGGATTCCAATGGCGCCGATGAAGGCGCGGCTGAGGCAGGATCGGTCATGAGTGCAAGCGCGGACCCGATCGTCCGGGACCGCCGCCGCATGCGGCGGCGCGCGGGGCTTGCGCTTGCAGCCCTGCTGACGGTCGCCGCGGCGGCGATCGTCGCGATCCTGTTCTATGCAGCGAGCGAGCGCGAAAGGCTGATCGAACAGTGGCAGGTGCGGCTCGGCATCGTTGCCGACAGCCGCAAGGCCGCGGTCGAGGGATGGCTCGATCACCGGCGCGGCGAACTGCTGCGCCTGTCGCGCAACCGCGCCATACAATACTACCTGATCGACCTGACCGACCCCGACCTGCCGCCGGAGGCGCTGGACAGCCGCCGCCGCTATATCGAGGAACTGCTGGGTCTGGAGGCCGAACGCGGCGGCTACGCCACGCCGCAGAGCGAGATCGCCCGCAATGCCGACCTGGACACGCCGGCGACCGGCGGCGTCGCCGTGCTCGATGCCGATCTGCAGGTCATCGCTCTCAGCCCCGGCATGTCCTTCGTGAAGGGAATCATGCCGGCCGCGCCGCCCGAACTCCTGCAGGGCGGCGTCTTCGTCTCTCCGGTCTACCCGGCCGGCGACGGCGAGCGCATGGTGACCTTTCTCGCGCCCGTGCTGTCGCCCGATGGCGGCACGGAAGCGGGCATCGGCTATGTCGTCGCCTTCCGCCGCCTGGGCGACGATTTCGACGCGACGCTCCGTCAGCCGGGCGAAGTATTGCGCGAAGCCCGCACCTACCTTCTGGAGAGTGCCGAAGGGGGGCCGCGGCTCATCTCGCCGCTGGAGGACGGCCCGCCGCTCTTTGCTGCTGTGAGCGGCGCGGAGTCCGTTGCCACCCTGACGGCGACCGCGCCGGCTTCCGGAACCTACAGGGGGCTGTCGGGACGGGAGGTGCTCGCCACCGGCCGCGGCATCGCCGGCACCGGCTGGACCCTGGTGCGCAGCGTCGACCGGGAGGCGGCGCTGGCCGAGGGCGTGCAACGCATTCAGGTCATTGCCGGCGCCCTGATGCTGGTCGTGCTGCTGGTGGGTGTCACCGTCGTTGCCGTCTGGCGCAATGCGATTTCCGACCGCCTGGCCGCCGCCGCCAGCGATCTCTCGGAAGCGCTTGCCGAGTCGCGCCGTCTCGGGCGCCTGCTGAAGAACCTTGCCGACGCCGTTCCCAACTCGATCGTCGCCGTCGGTCCCGACGACCGTATCCTTTTCGGCAACACGCCAGCCTTCGAGGGCGCCGGCATCGACGCGGCCGAAGCCGAGGGCAAGCCCATAGCCAGTATCTTCGGCCCCGCGGTGGCCACGCCGCTGGTTCAGGCCAACGCCCGGGTGCGCCAGGACAACGAGATCGTTCACGAGATCGACGACACGGAGATCGAGGGCCGGCGGCGGGTGGTCCGGCGTTTCCATGTGCCGCTGGACGCCGGCGGCGTGCTGATGGTCGCCGAGGACATGACGGAAATCGTCCAGGAGCGGGAGCGCCGCGCCGCGCAGCTCGATGCGCTGGTCGACGTGCTGGTCAATCTCATCGACGCCCGCGACCGCTATGCCGCGAATCATTCGCAGCGCGTCGCGCACCTGTCACGGCGCATGGCCGAGGAGATGAAGCTGGAGCCGGCCATGGTCCACGCCGCCGAAACCGCAGCGCGGCTGATGAATCTCGGCAAGCTGGGTATCGATCCGGCCATTCTCACCAAGTCCGGCGACCTGACCGAGGACGAACTCGCCCTGGTGCGCGACAGCATCCTGCATTCGGCCGATCTGGTCGCGAACATCGACTTCGAGGGGCCGGTGGTCGAGACGCTGCGCCAGCTTCAGGAGCGGCTCGACGGCTCCGGCCGGCCGGCCGGGATCTCGGGGCCGGATTTCCTTCAGCCGGCGCAGATCGTCTCTCTGGCCAACGCCTATGTGGCCCTTATCAGCGAACGCGCGCATCGCGCCGCGCGCACCACTTCCCAGGCGCTGGACCAGCTATGGCCACAGGCCGGCAAGGTCTGGGACCGGCAGGTGGTGGCTGCGCTGGTCCAGGCTGTCGAGCGCGGCGGCGACTGATGCCGGGTCGGCGCATGGGGGCTGTGATGCTGGCCGCGGCCGGCATCGTGGTTCTGGCCACGCCGGGGACGGCGGAACGCTTCGACCCGCACCAGAGCCCGCCCAACGTGCCGCGCAATGTCCAGGACTGGCTGACGCCGGAGGACCGCAAGGAACTCAGGGAACGGCCCGAGGACAGCTCCGTGCAGCTGGAGAACCCGCCCGTCTTCGGCTGGAAGTCCGGACGCGATATGTACTCCTTCGAGGTGGCGATCGAGCGCGATGGCGAGCCCTATCTGACCTTCGTCACCACCTCCAACATCTTCCGCCCCGACAGCCCGCTGCCGCCGGGCGCCTTCAACTGGCGGGTCAGGCAACTCGATCAGATCGGCCGGCCGCGCCGCGCCGGCGACAATGGCGGCTGGTCGGTCCCGCGCACCTTCAACCTGCGCGAGGACAGCATCACCCTGCAGGTGCCTGACATCTGGACTGCCTTCGGGAAGGCCGAGACCGCCCGGCGCCCGCGTGCGCTGCCGCCCCGGCCAGCCCGGCTGGACGAGGCGAAGCAGGCGGTCTTCGACGTGGTGCTGGCGCGCTACCTGAAGGAGGCCGGGTCCGCGCCTGCATTCGCCGGTCTGCGCGGCAGCGTCGCCGGCGCAGGGGAGGGGATCGCCCGCAGCCGCGAGGTTCGCGCCCGACTGCGCCAGATGATCCGCCGCATGAACGATGCTCTCGCGGTCTCGGTCCTGCACCCGGACGAGGCCGTGCGCGACCGCGCCGCCGGAACCGCCGGGGTCTACCTGGACGGCATCGTCGGCTTCGACGCCTTCGGGCGCACCGGCCACGCCGGCGACGACCTGCTGAACATCCGCATCGCCAAGGCGGTGGCGCGGGCCTACGACATCCTCTACCGCCGGATGGATCCGGAACGGCGGGGGGAAGTGCAACGCCATGTGGAGTTTCGCACCCAGGCCGCCTTCGACTTCTTCCTGCTCAACGATCGGGGCAATCTGGGCCAGTTCACGCTCAGCTCCCACGGTTTCCAGATCGCCACGCACGTGCTGGCGATCGCTGCGCTGATGGCCGGGGACTCCGACCGCGCGACGCTCTGGTTCCGCGATACCTATCCGCTGGTCTCCACGATCGTGACGCCCTGGGGCGGCGACGACGGCGGCTATTCCAACGGCGTCAATTACGGCGTCTGGGAGTTCGTCAATCACGTCGACAGCTGGGACGTCATCCACAATGTGGTCGGCTTCCCCTATTTCGAGACGGCCTGGGTGCGGAACTTCGCGGAGTTCCTGACCTACTTCGCGCCGCCCGGCGTCTCCCAGGCGGGCTTCGGCGACGGCGCGGAAAAGCTGCGTCCCGAACTCTGGGCGGAGATCAGCCGCCTCTACGTGGAGCGCGGCCGCGGCGAGTACGCCACAGCCCTGCTTGCCGCCTGGCGCGCGCATCTCGA
Organism: Minwuia thermotolerans; assembly: GCF_002924445.1. Lineage (NCBI taxonomy): Bacteria > Pseudomonadati > Pseudomonadota > Alphaproteobacteria > Minwuiales > Minwuiaceae > Minwuia > Minwuia thermotolerans. Next base: position 124,327 of record NZ_PIGG01000045.1, on the reverse strand, counting down.
CATTGCCGGCGCGGAGGCCGATGAACTGTCCAACGCCCTTCTGTGGCCCCGGCTGTTCGGGGTTCAGGCCGCGCGATCGGGGGCGCCGCGCGCTCTCGGGGAGATTCCCGACGCTGCGATCTTCCCCGATATCGGCTGGGCCGCCGTGCACAGCGATCTGCCCGACCCGGAGCGCTACTCGATCCTGTTCAAGTCGAGCCAGTTCGGTTCCTTCAGCCACAGCCATGCCGACCAGAACTCGTTCATGGTCATGGGCCATGGCCGGCCCCTGCTGATCGACAGCGGCTATTATGACGGCTACCGCTCGGCTCATCATGACGGCTGGACCCGGCGCACGGTCGCCCACAACGCCATCACCTATGACGGCGGCAAGGGCCAGCCGATCGACGACCCGACCGCCAAGGGACGGCTTACCGACTACTGGCGCTGCGGCGGGGCCGTGAAACTGACAGGCAGGGCGGCCAGGGCCTATGGCGGCGACATTGTGGAGGCCGACCGCACACTGCTGCATCTGCCGGGCGGCCTGCTGCTGGTGCATGACCGCATGGCCGCCGGGACACCGAAGCGGTGGGAATGGAATTTCCACGCCGCCGCGCCCATCCTTGCCGTCGGCGACCGCACGGCGCGCATCCGGAACGGGCCGGCGGAGGCCAGCGTCGAACTGCTCGTCGGCCCGCCGGTTCGGCTGGAACTCGCCGAGGGCTTTCCCGAACCGCCGAACGAGCGGCTCATGGGTCCGGCGGCCCAGCAGTATCACGGCGTCTTCGTTACCGAATCCGCCAGCGCCGTATTCGAGACGCTGGCGCTCATCCGCATCGGCGGCGGCGGCGGGCAGCCGGTCACGGCGCGCGAAGGCGAAGGCGGTGGCATCCGCTTCGAGGCCGGGCGTTATTCGGGCAGCTTCGCCGGCGGACGCACCCATCTGCTGGTCGATGGGGCGCCGCTCGCAGCGGCGAACTGCGCGGTGCCGCCGCGGACACTGCTGGCGGGGGGACGGCTCAGGTTCGGCCGCGACTGAGCGCGTTCAGGCCAGGAAACCCTCGAAGATGACGTTGGCTGCATGCGCGCGGGCGCGCCGTAGGTCGGATGGCGTCCGCACCGTCCAGGTAATCACGGGCAGATGCTCCGGCACCGTGGGATCCGCCGGCAGGTCCTTGACGTTCCAGGCAACGAAATCGGGGCGGGCGATTTCAATGAATTCAGGCTGGTAGCGAGGTTCTTTCGCGCGCATGCTGAAACGCAGACTGCGATAGGCGATCAGCCCGCGCGGCCAGTCCGGGCGATTCTCCGCGAACCATGCCACGATGGCCGGATCGAAGCTCTGTACTGCGAACGGGCCATCGCGCCCGTCGAGCAATGCCGCAACCGCGGGCGCCAGTCCGGCGTCGCCCATCTTCAGCTCGATCAGCAGCGGCAGGTCGGGAAACAGATCGAGCGCCTCGAACAGCGACGGAATCGTCTCCGGTCCGCCCAGCAGACGCAGGCGCTGCAGGTCCTGCAGGCGCCGCCCCGAAACCGGTCCGTCGACGCCGCAGAGGCGCCTCAGTTCACGGTCGTGGAAGACCACGACTTCCCCGTCCGCCGTCCGCTGCACGTCGATTTCGGCGGCATAGCCATGAGCCTCGGCCGCCGCCAGGGCGGCGACGGAATTCTCGGGTCGGTCCGGTCCGGGGGCGTGCAGCCCGCGATGCGCGATCGGCCGGTCAGTTAGCCAGCCGGGCGCGTTCATTCGATCTCCACGACCGCGTCGATCTCGACCGCCACGCCGAGGGGCAGGGTGTTGGAGCCGACGGCGAAGCGGGCGTGCTTGCCGGCGTCGCCGAATATCTCGACCATCAGGTCGGAGGCGCCGTTGGCCACAACCGGATGCTTGTTGAAGTCGGGCGTGGCGTTGACGAAGCAGCCCAGCTTGACGATCCGCTTCACCCGGTCGAGGTCGCCACCGCAGGCCGCCTTCACCTGGGCGATGATGTTGAGCGCGCAGGTCCGGGCCGCCTTCCGGCCATCCTCGACCTCGAAGCCGTCGCCGAGACGGCCGATGGACGTCAGCTCGCCATTCCAGAACGGCACCTGGCCGGCGACGAACACGAGGTCGCCGGAGATGACATAGGGCACGTAGTTGGCGGCGGGACTTGCCGCCTTCGGCAGTTCGATTCCGAGTTCCTGAAGTCTTGCGTCGATGCGTCCGGCCATGGTGTTCCTCCCGGGCTTGATGGGCGCGGCCCGTTATCGCCGATCGCGCGGTTGGCGGCAATCGGAGTTCGTCGCATAGTGCGGCCATGGCGGAGGGGCCACTGACAAGCGACGATGTGGAGACGCTCGCCTGGCTGAGCCGGGCGGGGCTCGAGGGCATGGCGCCGGAGGCGCTGCTGGCGGCGTTCTGCGAGCGGCTGCAGGACGGCGGGATTCCGCTCGCCCGGGTGCAGATCGCGACCGCCGTGGTTCATCCGGGCATGCGCGGTTTCAGCCTGACCTGGTGGGCCGGCCGGGGCGTGGCTGACAGCCAGACCTTCGGCCACGACCAACAGGCGCCGCCCGAATGGCATCGGAGTCCGGGCGCCTACATGTTCGCCAACGGAATCAACGCGATCACGGCTCGGCTCGACGGCGGCGATCGTGCCGGGCCCTGGTTCGATCTCTACGACGAACTGAGCGCCGCGGGTCTCACGGGCTACCACACGGAGCTCTTCCCCTTCGGCTGGTCGTCCAGTGCGGACCGGGAGACGCAGATACCCGAACTTGGCGTCATCACCTCATGGAGCACCGACCGGCCGGGCGGCTTCGGCGACGAGCTGGCGCGTCTCAGAGCGTTGCTGCCCCTCTTTGCATTGGCCCTGAAGGGCGGCGTGCTGGCCGCCATGGCGGAGACGCTGATGACGACCTATCTGGGTCAGGATGCGGGCCGGCGGGTGCTGCACGGTGATATTCATCGGGGCGATACACGGGTGCTGCGGGCTGCGATCCTGCTGGCCGACCTGCGCGGCTTCACCGCGCTGACGGACAGGCTGAGTTCCGAAACGATCGTGGCCATGCTGGATGCCTATCTGGCCGCGATCTGTGAGCCGGTACAGCGGCTCGGCGGCCAGGTGCTGAAGTTCCTGGGCGACGGCTTGCTGGCGGTGTTCGACGACAGCCACGGCAACCGCGCCGACGCGGCGCTGCAGGCCGCGCGGGAATCGCTTTCGCGGGTGGCGGAAATCAACCGCCGACGCGCGGCGGCAGGGGAGGACTACATGATTCTGGACGTCGCGCTGCATGCCGGCGAGGTGGCCTATGGCAATGTCGGCGGGCCCGACCGGCTGGACTTCACGGTGATCGGGCCGGCGGTGAACGAGGCGGCGCGCATGGAGGCGATCTGCGGCGACCTGGACCGGGCGCTGCTGGTCTCCGCGGCGCTGGCCGAAGAATTGTCCGACCGCAGCGGGCTGGACGACCTGGGGGAGCATCGCCTCAGGGGACTGGAGCGCCCGCGGCAACTGTTCGGAGCGCGCGCCGATGGCTGAACCCAACCCGTCCTTCGATGGCTACTATCCTGTCCCCGACTGGGCGCCGCACAGCCGGGCCTGGCTGTCCTGGCCCACCGACCCGACGGAAATGCCGGGCGGCCTGCTGGAATCGCGGGTGACCTTCGCCCACGTGGCGCGGACCGTGGCGCGCTTCGAGCCGGTACGCGTGATCGTTCCGTCCGACGTCGCCAAGGAGGCGTCCCTGACTCTCGGCCCCAGGGTCGAGATCCTGGAGCGGCCCTCGGCCCATGGCTGGATCCGCGATCTGGGCCCGACCTTCCTCAGCACCCGGGACGGGCGGGTCAAGACCGTGGGCTGGAAGTTCAACGGCTGGGGCGGGCGTCACATCGTTCACGAGGAGGATCACGGCTTTGCCGAGGAACTGATCCGGCTGATGAACCTGCCCCATTACCGCGGTCCGATCGTGCTGGAGGGCGGGGCGGTGCAGACCGACGGCATGGGCACGGCGCTGGTGACCGAACAGACCCTGCTCAGTCCCAACCGCAATCCGCTGATGGGGCGCCGTGACGTCGAGGAGATCCTGATGAATTTCTTCGGTGTGGTGCACACCGTCTGGCTGGGGGAGGGGATAAGCGGCCTCACCGGCGGCGGCGGTCATGTCGGCCGATTCTGCCGCTTCGTCCGGCCGGGGGTGATCGCCATCCACTCGCCCGAGGATCCGGAGCATCCCGACTTCCGCGCCATGCAGGACAACCTGCATCGCCTCGCCCGCGCGCGCGGGCCCTTCGGTCAGGAACTTGAGGTGCACGAAATCCCCGCACCCGAACGCATCTCCCCGGCCTCGGCGAGTTATCTCGGATTCTATCTGGCCAATGGCGCCGTGGTGGTGCCGTCGCTGGACGACCCGCGCGACGAGGAGGCGTTCGGCCTGATCACGGCGCTGTTTCCGGATAGGGAAGCAGCTGCGGTGGAAAGTGCGGCTGTGGGCGGCGCACTCCACCATCTGGTGCTCGGAGAGCCGGAACCCGCGCCGTTCTGAGCCGGCGCGGCGCGCTCAGAGACCGATCGGCACCAGGGAAAGCTTGCGGGCGCGCTTGTCGGCGTACATGGCATGGTCGGCCATGGCCATGACGTCCGCCAGGCAGGTCCGGCCGTCATAGCCCTGGATACCCAGGGAGACGTTGATGCGGATGGTGTTGCAGCCCTTGCCGATCACTGTCGCATCCAGCGTGTGCTGCAGTTCCTTGGCCTTGCGCAGACCATTGCGCAGCGATGTCCGGGTCAGCACGACCACGAACTCGTCGCCGCCGACGCGGGCGACGATGTCGTCCAGGCGCACATGGTCGGAAATGATCTCGGCCACCTTCTGCAGCACCTTGTCGCCGCGGGCGTGGCCGTGCTTGTCGTTGATGCCCTTGAAGTCGTCGACGTCAATGTAGCAGATGACGCCTTCCTCGTCGTGACGGTTCGCGGCGGAAAGCAACTGCTCCAGGGCGGCCTCCAGGCCGCGGCGGTTGATCAGGCCGGTAAGCTCGTCGGTGCGGGCCAGCGCCTCCAGTTCGGCGATCTTCTCGCGCTGCTCCTGGATTTCGCGTTCCGCATTGGCCGCGAAATCGATGATGCGCTCCAGCAGGATCAGTCGTTCGCCGTCATAATTGGCGTCGGGGAACGAGAACCGCCGCACGATCTCTGTGGCCAGTCGGCCGACCATGGGGGCGTCGCTCAGGGCTTCGGGGATTACGGCTAGGCTCATCGGTTCCGCTCCGAGGTTCTTCTGCAACTCTTCGCGCGGTTCATTGAGCAAGCGCCGTGCCGCGCTTTCCATGACGCGTTTTCAATGGCTTAGGTGATCGAAGGAAGCGGCATCGGAATGCCGCCGGAAATTTCTGCCGCCCTTCACAGGGCCGTGGGGCAAGGCTTGCCGGCAAAGAAGGCGTCGAGATTGTCGAGGCAGCAGAAGCCCATGGCGTCCCGCGTGCCGAAGGTGGCGCTGCCCAGATGCGGCAGCAGGAACGCGTTGGCCAGGCCGCGATAGCGCGGATCGAGGTCCGGCTCGCCGGCGAAGACGTCCAGGCCGGCGGCGAAGAGCCGGCCGCTGGTCAATGCCGCGATCACGGCGTCGTCGTCGACGATGTCGCCGCGGGCGGTATTCACCAGAACGGCGTCCTTCGGCATCGCGTCGATGAAGGCGGCATCGACGAGGCCGCGCGTCTCGGCCGTGGAAGGGCAGTTGACCGACAGGAAGTCGGAAACCGCCGCGAGCGCTTCGGGACTGTCGTGATAGACCGCGCCCTCTTCCAGCTCCGCGGGCAGCGGCCGGCGGTTGTGATAGTGGATCTCCAGTCCGAAGCCGCGTGCGCGGCGGGCGATGGCGCGGCCGATCCCGCCCATGCCGAGAATGCCGAGGCGTGCGCCGCCCAGATCCTTGCCGAGCAGCATGGTGGTGTGCCAGCGGTTCCAGCGGCCATCGCGCACCAGGCTCTGGCCCTCGTGTCCGCGCCGCGCGGCACCGAGCAGCAGCAGGATCGCCAGGTCGGCGACGGCCTCGTTCAGTACCTCCGGCGTGTTGGTCACGGCCCGGCCGCTGGCTTTCACGGCTTCGACGTCGATGTGCTCATGCCCGACGGAGAAGGTCGAGATGATCCGGACGCTATCGGGCAGCGCGGCGACGAGTTCGGCGGTGATCTTCTCGGAACTGCAGATCAGCATCGCGTCCTTGCCCTCGGCCGCGCGGAGCAGCGTTTCGGGAGGCATGATCACGTCCTCGGGGTTGAGGACGGCGTCGTAGTCGCGCGCGGCGCGCGCCGTCACGGCGTCGGGCATCCGGCGGGTGACGAGCAGGCGCGGCCGGTCGGACATCCTTTTGCCCCAATGCTTGTATTTGCTCGGTCGAAAGATCAGGTTAAGCGCAATCTTTCCGCAGCGCGAGATGATGATGAAACGACTGACCATATTGCTGGCGACGTTGCTTTTCGCCGGCCCCGCCCTGGCCGCCTCGGGCCTGACGCCGCACCGTGCGGTCTACGACATGGAACGGCTGCAGCGCGCGAGCGGGTCGGCCTTCGCGCAGGTCAGCGGCCGGATGGTCTATCACTACGACCGGACCTGCGACGGGGTGACCTACAATCACCGCATGCTGCTGGATCTGGTCACCGCCCAGGGCTCGGAACTGCAGACCGAGACCGTGCTGAGCTTCTTCGAGACCGTGGATGGACTGAATCTCCGCTTCCAGGTGCGGGAGATATTCGACGGTGTCGAGGCGACGGCGCTGGAGGGCAAGGTCACGCGCAGCGACGTCGATTCTCCGGGCCGCATCACCTACAGCCGGCGCGAAGGCGTCGAAGGCGACGCGCCCGAGACGCTGCCGCCGGGGGTCCTTTTTCCGCTGCAGCACACGCGCGACCTGATCCAGGCGGCGGTGGACGGGGCCGTCACGCACAACGCGCGCACCTTCGATGGCGACGAACTCTCTCTGGTGGACAGTTTCATCCGCCCCTATCAGGGCGAATGGGAGAAGGCGGTGCCCGATTCCATGGATGGCCAGAAAGTCTGGACGACCCGGGTGTCCTTCTACAAGCCGGACCAGGCGGAAGCCGCGCCCTATTACGAAACCCAGATGCGGTTCTGGGAGAACGGGTTGTCGGGCGACTTCACGATGGAGACGACCGATCTCGCGGTGCAGGCGCGCCTGACCGAGGTGGAGATCTACGACAAGCCCGACTGCGACTGAGCGCCACCGCCTCGGTTGACTTGACGCGGAGGCGCGCGTAAGAACCCGGCTTCAACCGGAAAGGCTCGACCTTTCGTGCGGCCCCGGGACGGGGAAGTACACACCGGCCGACGAGTTTCGTCCGCCGGTGCATTTTGCGTTGCGCCGACCGGATGAAGCGAAACCGAAGGGCCGGGACCGATGTTCGATAGCTTGAGCGACAGACTGGGCGACGTCTTCGGGCGGCTGCGCAAGCGCGGCGCCCTGTCGGAGAAGGATGTCGACGAGGCCCTGCGCGAGGTCCGGATCGCGCTGCTGGAAGCCGATGTCGCCCTGTCGGTGGTGAAGGATTTCGTCGCCGAGGTGAAGAAGCAGGCGGTCGGCCAGGAGGTCGTCCGCTCCGTCTCGCCGGCGCAGATGGTCGTCAAGATCGTCAACGACCACCTGATCGAGGTTCTGGGCAGGGAGACCGAGGAACTCTCCCTCAATGCCGCGCCGCCGGTGCCGATCCTGATCGTCGGACTGCAGGGTTCGGGCAAGACCACCTCGACGGCCAAGATTGCCTACAGGCTGAAGAACCGGGAAAAGAAGAAGGTCCTGATGGCCTCGCTGGACGTCCGCCGTCCGGCGGCCCAGGAGCAGCTCAGGGTGCTGGGCGAGCAGGCCGAGGTTCCGACCCTGCCCGTCGTGCCGGGGCAGATGCCGGTCGACATCGCGAAGCGCGCCCTGCAGTCGGCCAGGCTGCAGGGCTATGACGTCGTCCTTCTCGACACTGCCGGCCGGCTGCATGTCGACGAGCAGTTGATGCAGGAGGTCGCCGCCGTCCGCGACGCGGTGAACCCGCACGAGACCTTGCTGGTCGCGGATGCACTGACGGGCCAGGACGCCGTGAACGTGGCGAAGCAGTTCGACGAGCGCGTCGGCGTGACCGGCATCATGCTCACCCGCGTCGACGGCGATGGCCGCGGCGGCGCGGCGCTGTCGATGCGCGCGGTCACCGGCCGGCCGATCAAGCTGATCGGCGTCGGTGAGAAGATGGACGCGCTGGAGACCTTCCACCCCGACCGCATCGCCAACCGCATCCTCGGCATGGGCGACGTCGTGGGCCTGGTCGAGAAGGCCCAGGAATCGATCCAGGAAGAGGACGCGAAGAAGCTCGCCGCCCGGATGAAGAAGGGCGAGTTCGACCTGGAGGATCTGCGCGGCCAGCTTCAGCAGATGCAGAAGATGGGCGGGCTGGAAGGGCTGGCGGGCATGCTGCCCGGCGCCAGGCAGGTCAAGCAGCAGCTCGCCGACGCCAATATCGATCCGAAGATGCTCCGGCGTCAGGAGGCGATCATCGGCTCCATGACGCCGAAGGAGCGGCGCAATCCCAAGCTCATCAACGCCTCGCGCAAGAAGCGCATCGCCGCCGGTTCGGGCACCACGGTGCCCGACGTCAACCGCGTGCTGAAGCAGTGGAAGCAGATGTCGGTGATGATGAAGAAGGTCAGGAAGCTCGGCAAATCCGGCATGATGCGGGCCGGGCTTCAAGGCATCCTGCCCCGCATGTAGGCGGGGCGCGAGACGAACCCGAAGCAAGGAGAAAAGATCAACATGGCCGTGAAGATCAGGCTGTCCCGTGGCGGCGCCAAGAAGCGCCCCTTCTACCGTATCGTCGTCGCCGACGCCCGCGCCATGCGCGACGGCGGCTTCATCGAGCGCATCGGCCATTACGACCCGATGCTGCCCAAGGACCGCGAAGACCGCGTCGTCATCGACCTGGAGCGCGCGAAGCACTGGCTGTCCGTCGGCGCCCAGCCGACCGACCGCATCTCCAAGTTCCTGGAGAAGGAAGGTGTGCTGGAGCCCAAGACCCGCAACAACCCCCAGAAGGCCAAGCCCGGCACCAAGGCGCAGGAGCGCATCGACGCCGCGCGGCTGAAGGCGGAGGAAGCGGCCCAGGCCAAGGCCGACGCCGAGGCGGCGCCCGCCGAAGCGGAAGCCCCGGTCGAGGAAGCTCCGGTCGAGGAAGCTCCGGCCGACGAGACTCCGGCGGAGGAGAAAGCGGCCGAATCCTGACCGGGTTCCGATGCCGCCGGTGCCGCCATGCCCGCAGGTAAAGTCGCCGTTGCCGTTGTCACGGGCGCCCATGGCGTGAAGGGGCGGGTGCGCCTGAAGACCTTCACCGAAACGCCGGAAGACGTCGCCGCCTATGGGCTGCTGACTGACGAGAACGGCGAACGTGCCTTCCGGGTGACCGTGACGGGGACCGCGAAGGAAGGCGTCGTCGCGGGACTTTCGGGCGTCGGCGATCGGGACGCGGCGCTGGCGCTGAAAGGTCTGGTGCTGCACGCCGACCGCGCCGCGTTGCCGGACCTGGACGACGCGGAGGACTTCTACCACGCCGACCTGATCGGCCTTGTCGCGGAGACGGCGGAAGGCCAGAGGGTCGGCCGGGTGCGGGCAATCCACGATTTCGGCGCCGGAGACGTGCTCGACATCAAGCCGGCCAGGGGCAGCGCGTTGATGCTGCCTTTCACCCGCGAGACGGCGCCCGAGGTGGATGTCGCCGGCGGCCGGATTGTCGTCGTCCTGCCCGACGAGATCGAGGTGATCGACACAGGCGAACCGGAGGAGCCGGAAGGCGAGGCCGGGGACGCGGGATGAGCGGGCCCGCTTTCGGCGCGACGGTGCTGACGCTCTATCCGGAAGTCTTTCCCGGGCCACTGGGCGTCGCACTGGCCGGAAAAGCGCTGGAAGCGGGGATCTGGACGCTGAAAACAGTGGACATCCGGGGCTTCGCTCATGATAAACACCGCTCCGTCGACGACGCGCCGTTCGGGGGCGGCGCCGGTATGGTCATGCGCCCCGATGTGCTGGCGGCCGCGATCGACGCCAGCCACGCGGCCGGCGGTCCGCTGATCTACTTCAGCCCGCGCGGGCGGAGGCTGGATCAGGACCTGGTCGGGACGGTCAGGGACGCCGGGTCGGCAACGCTGATCTGCGGCCGGTTCGAGGGCGTCGATCAGCGCGTGCTGGACGCCCGCGGCGTGATGGAAGTCAGCCTCGGCGACTTCGTGTTGTCGGGCGGCGAGTATGCGGCGCTGGCGCTGATGGATGCGGTGGTGCGGCTGTTGCCCGGTGTGGCGGGCAATGCCGACAGCCTTGCGGAAGAGAGCTTCGCGGACGGGCTTCTCGAATATCCGCACTACACCCGTCCGCGGAATTGGGAGGGAATGACCCCTCCCGGGATATTGTTGAGCGGCGACCACGCCCGCATCCGCGCCTGGCGGAAAGCCGAATCGGAACGGCTGACCCGGGAACGGAGACCGGACCTCTGGCGACGTTACACGAACGAAGAAGGTTGAGAGAGATGAACCTCATCGACGAGATCAACGCCGCGGAGATCGCGCGCGTTACCGAAGGCAAGACGATCCCGGTGTTCCAGCCCGGTGACACCGTGCGCGTGAACGTGCGCGTGACCGAAGGCAACCGCGAGCGCGTCCAGGCCTTCGAAGGCGTCTGCATCGCCCGGCGCAACCGGGGTCTGAATTCTTCCTTCACGGTCCGCAAGATTTCCTACGGAGAGGGCGTGGAGCGCATCTTCCCGCTCTATTCGCCGTCGATCGACAGCATCGACGTCGTGCGCCGCGGCAAGGTCCGCCGCGCGAAGCTCTATTACCTGCGTGGCCGCCGTGGCAAGTCGGCCCGCATCGCCGAGCGCCGCGTGGAACGCGCCGCGAAGAAGTAGGGCCGGGCTTTCCGGCAAGCAGCGATCAGGCGTCCTTCTCCCGGCCCGGGCGGAGGACGCTTTCCGTTTCGGCGCGTACCGGCGGCAGCGAGCCGAGTGCCGACGCGATGGCTTCGGGCAGATCGCGGTCCAGTTTCGCGAGCAGCCATTCATGGACCTCGCGCCAGACAGGCATGCCCCGTTCCAGCACTCGTAGACCGGTTTCGCTCAGCCAGACCGACCGCCGGCGACGGTCCTTTTCCACCATCACGATTTCCACCAGTTCGGCGCGCTGAAGATGCGCAAGATTGCGCGACAGGGTCGAGGCGTCGAGGTCGGCAGCCCTCGCCAGCCCGGCGATGGTGTCGTCAGGGGACGACGCCACCAGGCACATCAGGCTGAATTGTACGGAATTGACGCCGGTTGGCGCGAGCGCCTCGTCGAGGCGCGCGGCGATACGGCGCGTGAATTGCCGGCTCTGCCAGCCGAGATCGGTGGCGACGGTGCTGCGGGCGGCGGCAATCAGCTCGCGGCGGATCCGGGCATTCGGGCGATTCGCGCTGTTCATTTCATGTATATACAACAAATGTGTATACATGGATAATCCGTTCCGCCAGATGGTGGAGATGGATCTCGGTGAGATCGAAAGGCATTGGACAATGAGGACGACACAGCGGACACCAGTGCTGCTACTTCACGGCTCGTCGGGCGCCGGCCGTTCCTGGAAGCGGGTTGTTGAACGCCTGGAAGGGGTGGCGCCGGTCGCGGCGCCGGACCTGCCCGGCCACGGCAGCAGCATTCCGCTGGAGGCACCGGCGTCCGAACGCACACGCGTGGCAGCCGTCGCGATGCTCTCACACCTGGAGGCCATGACTCCGCCGCTCACCCTCGTTGGCCATTCCTATGGCGGCAATGTCGCGCTGCATCTTGCCGCGCTGGCGCCGGAACGTCTGGCGGGGCTTGTGCTGCTGGAACCGGTGTGTTTCAGGGCGCTCACGCTGGCCGGCGCCAGCGCGGAATTCCAGGCGGCTGAGCGGTTCTTCGCAGCCTATGTCTCCGTCGTGGAGTCCGGCGCGCCAGACGCAATCGCCGCCATGGTGGACTACTGGTTCGGAAAAGGTGTCTTCGACGCCATGCCACCGCCAGCGCGTCAGCATCTCAATAGAGCGGCGGCGGCCAATGCGCGCGACGTCGCCGCCAGTTTTGCCGACCGCATCGAAGCCGAGGCCTTGCGGCGCATCGCCTGTCCCGTCCGGTTGGTGGCGGGTGCCGCCAGCCCGCCGGTCGCAGGCCGAATTCTGGATGCGCTCGAGCAATTGCTGCCCGATGCATGCCGGGAAACGATCGCAGGTGCGACCCACGCCATGTTGGACAGCCATCCCGTCGAGGTGGCCGACCTGATCGCCAGAGCGTCGGGTCAGGCCCCGGTTTCGGCGATGGCCTGATCGACACTTCGGGCGACGATGGTCCCGGCATCGGCTCCGAGCAGCCGGAGACGGCCCGTGGCCTGCAGGATCAGCGCGCCGACTGTTTCCGAGAGCAAGCCCGCGACGATCGCGCGCACGTGACCGTCGTCGAGTCCGGGCGCGATGGCGCGCAGCGCGCCGATTTTCAGGTCGATGGTCTTTCCCAGTCCGGCGTTGAGCCGCCGGTCGGCTTCCGGCCCGAGACCGCGCCGCCGGGCGCCGCCGAACAGGTAGAGCCCGAGTTCCAGTTCGTCCGGCCGCGCCGCGTAGTAACTGTACATGCCGCCCAGCACCGTCCGGGCCCGCTGTTCCGGATCCGTGGCGGTTTCGCCGGCCGCCCGCACATGCGCGGCGAGCTCGTCCAGGCTGTCCTCCAGCAGGGCGGCGTACATGGCCTCCTTGTCGGCGAAGTGCAGATAGAGTGTGCCGACGGCGCAACCCGCTGTCTCGGCGATGGCCCGCATGGTCGCGCCATCGAGACCGCGTTCCATGAAGACGCCTTGCGCCGCTTCGAGAAGCTGCGCGCGCCGGAAGCCGCGGATGGCGGCGCGCCGTTCGGCCCGGCGCATCGCGCTCATCGTCCGGCTTTCAGTTCGCGGCCTTCCGGAATGGCCTGACCGCTGTCACGATGGGCGACCGCGGTGTGGAAACCCTCGCGCTCGGCGAGGTCCTTGAACCACATGCCCTCGGGCGAATGGCGTGTGATGCCGTCGAACAGCGTGGCGAACATCTGGGTATGGCGCAGGCCCATGATGTCGATGGCCTGGTTGATCATCATCTTCTGCATCATGAGCTGGTTCTTCGGCACGCCGGCCATGCGTTGCGCCAGCGTCTGGACCCGGTCCTCCAGCCCCGCTTCCGGCACGGCGTCGAGCACCAGGCCGATCCGTTTCGCCTCGGCGCCGTCGATCAGGTCGCCGGTGAGCAGCATGCGCTTCGCCATCTCCGGGCCGAGGCGGTAGACCCACATCGCCGTCGTGGGGCAGCCCCAGACCCGGGCGGGCGGATAGCCGATCTGCGCATTCTCGGCCATGACGACGAAATCGCAGGAGAGAGCGATGTCGCTGCCGCCGGCGACGGCGTAGCCGTGCACCTTGGCGATGGTCGGCTTGTCGCTGCGCCAGAGCGTCATGAACTTCTCCGTGCAATCCCGCATCCACTTGTAGTCGATCATCGGATCCCACGGCATGGACTGGACGCCGGGGTTCTCGCCCTCGGCTTCTGCGTATTCCTTGAGGTCGTAGCCCGCGCAGAAGGCCCGGCCGGCGCCCTGAACGACAATCGCGTGGATCTCGTCGTCGGCATTCGCGCGCGCCACCGCGGCGGCGATCTCGCCCGGCATGCCGCTGCCGATGGCGTTCAGCCGGTCCGGCCGGTCGAGCGTGATCCGCGCGATGCGGCCTTCCCTGTCGTAGCGGACCGTCTCGAAAGTGTCTTCAGCCATTGTGAATGAACTCCGATCAGTAGAATGAACAATGTTCATTCTAGCTCGGTCGAGCACGCGATCAAGCGTTTGCATGGCCTTGAACGAAGAGGGATGCGGACCCTGCGGAGGTTGGCGCGATCAGACCATCCGGTTGACGGAAAGCGCCGTCGGGGCGCGATAGGCGTTGCGGGCGAGGGTCGCGGCCTGGACGCGCCCATTGGCGCCGTAGCCGTCCGCCGGCGCCTTGTTGCGGGCGGCTCGCTCGGCCACGGCGTGGACCAGCCCCTCGGTGACCGACTTCATGCGCACGACCATGCGGGCGTGCCGCGCCATGGCGGTCTCCAGCGCGCGGCCGGTGTCGATCAGGATCTGGCGTTCTTCGGGACGGATGCGGACGCGCCCCGAACGGATCATGTCGACTTCGGCGCGGTAGCGTTCGATCAGGTCGCGCTTCCGGGCCTCGGTGTCGGCGAGCTTCTGTGGCTGCCGGGCTTCCAGGCAGGCGTTCTCGGTTTCGATCAGCTCGATCAGGCGGCGGGCGCTCTCGGTCACGGCGGCGGGGCCACTTTCGGTGCTCATTCCGTGCTCTCCTGCAGTTTCAGGATCTCGCGGTAGATGGCGTCGGCGATGCCGATTCCGCCCATCTCGGCGACGGCCTCGCCATATTTCTCGTTCATCACAGACTGGAAGGCTTCCTCGCCCTTGCCGCCCGCGAAGGCGCCGTCGGGATCGACGCCCATCTTCATGTGCGCCAGCATCTGGGAGATGAACACCGCCTCGAAGTCCTCGGCGGTTTCCCTGGCTTTTCTCTGCGCCGCGCTCTGCGGCGCCTCGGGTGCGGCCGGGACGATGTTGCGGGCGGCGTTGAGCTGTTCGAAACCGGCCATCACATCACCTCGATTTCCGCCTGCAGGGCGCCGGCGGCCTTGATGGTCTGAAGGATGGAGATCATGTCGCGCGGTCCGACGCCGAGGGCGTTCAGACCATCGACGAGCTGCTGCAGGCTGACGCCCTGCTCGAGCACCGTCAGCTTGCGGTCCTCGCCCTCGTCGATCTGGATGGCTGTGCGGTCCACGGTCTCCGTGTTGCCCTGCGCGGCGAAGGCGTTGGGCTGGCTGACCTGCGGCGTCTCGGTCACGGTGACCGTCAGATTGCCCTGGGCGATGGCGATCTCGTCCACCCGCACGTCGCGGCCCATGACGATGACGCCGGCCTTTTCGTCGATGACGATGCGGGCGATCTGGTCGGTTTCGACGCGCACCTGTTCGATCTCGGCCAGCAGGCCGACCATGTCGAGGCGGCGGTCCTCCGGAATCGCCAGCACGACGGTGGTCGGGTCGACGGCCTTGGAGATGCGCTTGCCCAACTGGCCGTTGATCGCCTCCTCGACCCGCATGGCCGTTGTCAGGTCCGGGTTGCGCAGGCTGAGCCGCATCTGATTCATGTGCACCAGCTCGAAGCCGGTCTCGCGCTCGACGATGCCGCCATTGGAGATGCGCCCGACGGTGGGAATGTTCTTGGTCACGGTCTGGGCGTTGCCGGTGGCGCTGAAGCCGCCGACGATGATCGGACCCTGGGCCACGGCATAGACCTCGCCGTCAGCGCCGATCAGCGGGGTGACCAGCAGCGTGCCGCCAAGCAGGCTTTCGGCGTCGCCCATGGAGTTGACCACCACGTCGATGCGGGAGCCCTGCCGCCCGAAGGCCGGCAGGTCGGCAGTGACCATCACCGCGGCGACGTTCTCGGTGTTGATGTTCTGGTCGCGGGTATTGACGCCCAGCCGCTCCAGCATCGCCTCCAGGCTCTGCTGGGTGAAGGGGGAGTTGTTCAGGGTGTCGCCCGTGCCCTGCAGGCCGACGACCAGGCCGTAGCCCACCAGCGGATTGTCGCGGATGCCTTCGAACTCGACGATGTCCTTCAGCCGGACCGAGGACGCCTCCGAAGGCGTGGCCGCGAGGACGGCGAGTGTTCCGATGAACGCGGCGAGTACGGTGCGAAACATGGTTCTGCCCTGTGAGATGCTGTTCTGGCGGCGTCCTCCAAGCGAAAGTCGTGCCATGAAAAAGTTCCGGCTTTTCCGGGGGATACCGCCCATGGCCGGACCTCGGGGCGGGACGTTTCTGCCGCCAGGGCGGCAAGATCTGCCGGTTCTAAAGGAATTCTTTACGCCGTTGGGGGACAGTCGCTTGTCATGAGGACAGGATTCGAACGCACATGAAGATCGATACCCAGAGCCTGAAGAGCGCCCAGCCGGCGAACCGGACCCGGCGGCGCGAACAGCGGGCCGACGGCGGGACCTTCGCGGTCGGCGAATCTCCCCAGGCCAGCGCGCCGGCGATGTTGACCGGACTGGGCGGCCCGTCGGCGCTTGGCGCGGTGCTGCTGGCGCAGGAGGACGATACGCCAGAGCGTCGCCGCCGCCAGGAAATTCGCCGCGCAGACGACCTCCTCGACCGGCTGGACGAAATTCGCATCTCCCTGCTCTCGGGAAGCCTGACGCGTCGGACGCTGGAGAACCTCGCGAGCGCGTTGTCGGCCCGCAGGAGCGACAGCGACGATCCGGGACTCAAGGAAACCCTTGACGCGATCGATCTTCGCGTCGCGGTCGAACTGGCCAAATATCACAATTAGGTCAGGCTGTTAACCCGATAGTTCGCAATCGCCCTTTTTCATCGAAAAGGCTTGTGGCGTTCTGCCGCGCCCCATATATTCCGCGCCGTTTCATCCCATCAGTCGACGAGGGAGGCCAATGGGGATCCAATCGAGTGACGGGTATCGGCCCAGCGATGACGAGCCGTTCATGAACCCCGTCCAGAAGGAATACTTCCGCAAGAAGCTTCTGCGCTGGCGGGACGACATCCTTCGGGACTCTCAGGAAACCATCAAGACCATGCAGTCGGAGACCGAGCGTCTCGCAGACCTCGCCGACCGCGCATCGACCGAAACCGACCGCGCACTGGAACTGCGGACCCGTGACCGGCAGCGCAAGCTGATCGCGAAGATCGACGCCGCGCTGCAGCGCATCGAAGACGACACCTACGGCTATTGCGAGGACACCGGCGACCCGATCAGCCTGAACCGGCTGGAAGCCCGTCCGATCGCGACCCTTTCCGTGGAAGCGCAGGAGCGCCATGAGCGGCGGGAGAAGTCGTACCGCGACGACTGACGCCGCGCCCCGGACATCGAGACAAAAAAGAGGCCGGCGCCTTTCGGGGCGCCGGCCCAATTCCCTGTCAAGACTATTGGGGGATGGTCTTTCGGACGAGGGAAGACTGTTGGCTCAGAACGGCATCAGCACGTCGAAGAGCTGCTGGCCGTAGCGCGGCTGCTGCACGTCGGTGAGCTGGCCGCGGCCGCCGTAGGAAATGCGCGCCTCGGCGATCTGGCTGTGCTGGATGGTGTTCGTGGCGGTGATGTCCTGCGGGCGGACCACGCCGGAGACGCGCAGGTCGCGGACCTCGTAGTTGACCCGCACCTCCTGGCGGCCGGCGATGACCAGATTGCCGTTCGGCAGGACATCGACCACCAGGGCTGCGACCTGCAGGTTGATCGTCTCCTCGCGGTCCACCGTGCCGGTGCCGTTGTGGGCGCTGGTGTTGCCCAGGCTGACAAGGCTGGTCGGGTCGACGGCGTCGGGCAGGAAGTTGGGCAGGTTCCCCTGCAGGCCGAAGAACTGTGTCAGGTCCGCGTCCTCGGAGGCGGTGCGGTTGCGCGTGGTCGAGTTGTTGAGCTGGGCCTCGTCCTGGATCGCGACGACGATGGTCAGGATGTCGCCGATCTGGGCGGCCCGCTGGTCCTTGAAGAAGGCGCGCGCGCCGGGACGCCAGAGCGAGTTGGCCTGGTGGATGACGGGTTCCGGCCGCGGCATCGGCAGGCTGACCTGACGATAGTTTTCGTCCTTCCGCGGATCCTCGATCGCGGCCAGGTCCGGCGCCTTGCCGATATTGGCGACGCGGTCGACGGTGCCGCAGGCGGCGAGGGCGGCGGCGGCGATGGCGAGAACGCCGAGGCGGGTGATCATTCGGGTCATCTGCGTGCTACCTTGCTGGGGATGGCTGTGGGGCGCGGACATGGTCAGTCCTGCAACTGCGACAGGCGGTGGGCGGCCTCGCCGACGGACACCCTTCCGGGCGCCGTGACGCGGCCTTCGACGATCATGCGGCTGCGTTCGTTCATCACACGGACCACCGCATTGCGGCCGCCATCCTCGATGGCGCGGCCCGAGGCGGTCAGCGTCAGACCGTTGGTCAGGAAGACCATGGTGACGATATCGCCCTTGGCGACCATCACCGGGCGGCGCAGGTCGCTGACGCGGACCATGCGGTTCGCAGGGATCGAACGCTTCGGGCTCATGCCGACGAGCTCGGCGATGTCGACCACGTTCTGGCGGCGCACGCGGTCCTCGCGGACCCGCTGCCAGCCGACGTCCTGGGGCATGATCTCGTCGCCCGGCCGGATCGCGCGGGACAGGACCGGCACCTCCGTCATCGGCCAGGCGCGGCCGTGGATCTTGTGGCGCTGGGCGGACGGGTCGTCGGCCGGGGCGGCGACGATGGCGGTGAAGCGGCCCGTGCGGCGGTCATAGTCCATGCTTTCCACCTGAACGCTGGGGTCGGCGTCGGTGGCGACGTGCAGAGTGGGGCGGCGGCCGGCCAGTTCGATCTCGAGATCGGCCTGGGGCGCGGCGTCCATCAGCGCCAGCTCGATTTCTGTCAGCACCTGGCCGGCGTCGACGATCTGGCTGGCCCGGCGGACCATGATGCGGTGCAGGTTCGCCGGCGGCATCCAGCGGATGCGATGGCGGCCGGCGATGCGGGCGACGGCGAGCGGGTTGAGCGCCACCTTGTCGCCGGGCATCGGCGCGCGGGCGATGACGACGTCCTCGCGGGCGTCGGCGCCTTCCAGCACATCGGAAAGCAGGATGGTGGGCCGATCGACGACGATGCCGTGTTTCATGGTCGCGTCGATGATGTCGGTCGCGGCGGCGGCCGCGGCGGCGACGGTCATCAGGACGGCGGCGATCAGGGCGGCGATGGTGCGGCTCATGGCGATCACCTCAGGGTGTTGATGGCGGACATCATCTCGTCGGATGCGGTGATGACCTTGGAATTCATCTCGTAGGCGCGCTGGGCGGTGATCAGGTGTGTGATCTCCTGCACCGGGTTCACGTTGGAGGTTTCCAGGAAGCCCTGCTGGATCACGCCGAAGCCGGCCTGGCCGGGAATGCCGATCGTGGCCGCGCCGGAGGCCGGGGTTTCCAGGAACAGATTGTCGCCGATGGCTTCCAGGCCCGCGTCGTTGAAGAAGTTGGCCAGTTCGAACTGACCCAGGTTCTGGAAGTCGGTCTGGCCGGCGATCTTGGCCAGAACCTCGCCATTGGCGTTGATCGAGAGGTCCTGAACGTTGTTGGGCACGACAATGCCCGGAGCGACAACGAATCCCTCCTGGGTGACGATCTGGCCGTCCGGCGACACCGAGAAGGTGCCGGCCCGGGTGAAGGCGTCCTCGCCGGTGGGCAGGGTCACACGAAAGAAGCCGCGTCCGTTGATGGCCATGTCCAGCGGGTTGTCCGTGATCGCCAGATCGCCCTGTTCGGAGATGCGGTAGACCGATCCGGCCTTCACGCCGACGCCGATCTGCACGCCCGAGGGCACGATGGTGCCGGCGTCGGAGGAGTTGGAGCCGACGCGGCGGACGTTCTGGTAGAGCAGATCCTGGAACGCGGCGCGCTGACGCTTGAAGCCGGTGGTGTTCAGGTTGGCGATGTTGTTCGAGATGACCTCGACGTTGAGCTGCTGGGCCAGCATGCCCGTGGCGGCGATGGAAAGGCTGCGCATTTCGGCTTACTCCTCGGGTTCCGGCGTTCAGGCGACCGCGCCCAGACGCCCGATGGCGTCGCGCTGCAGGTCGTGTTCGGTGTTCATGGCCTTCTGCATCTGCTCGTAGGCGCGCTGGACCTCGATCATGTTGGTCATCTGGATAATGGGCTGGACGTTGGACCCCTCCAGCATGCCCTGCAGGACGCCGGGGGTTTCGACGGGCACGGGATCCTGATCGGTCTTGTAGAGGCCGTTCTGATCCTTCTTCAGCGCCTGGTCGTTCTCGAAGCTCACCACGGCGATGCGGAAGTCCTGGCCGTCGACGCCGGTGATGGAGCCGTCCTTGGAGACGGAGATTTCGGTAGAGGGATCGGCGAACTCGATGATGCGGTCGTCGACGTCGAGAACCGGATCGCCTTCCATGGTCGTGAGCTGGCCTTCCTCGTTGAGGCGGAAATGGCCGTTGCGGGTGTATTTGGGACCGTCCTCGGTCTCCACCACGAAGTAGCCGACGCCCGAGATCGCCAGATCCAGCGGGTTCTCGGTGGGGCGCATTGCGCCTTCGGTGGTGTTGCGGAGCGTGCCGTAGCTCTCGACGTAGGACATCTGGTCGCCCTGTTCGGACGTCACCAGGTACTCGCGGAACAGCAGTTCCTCCGACTTGTAGGCGGTGGTGTTCATGTTGGCGATGTTGTTGGCGACCATGTCCATCTGATGGCGAAGCGCCATCTGGCGGGACAGGCCGATCAGGATCGCGTTCTCGATTCCCATGATGTCCTCGAATTCGTCGAGCGTTGATGCCGGTCGAACAGAGAGCACGCGCCGTGCCAGAGCCAAGTTATTGAAATAGAGTGATTTTCAATTTGGCTGGTGGGGGATTGCCGGTCAGGGCTTGCCGCGGGGCGGCATTTTTTGCCCGTCCGCTGCCCCGGTTCCAACGCTTTGTTAACCGAAAACGCCGATGCTCCGCTTCACGACATCAAGGCATTACCCATTCAGGGAAACGGTGAACATGGCGGACGAGGAAGGCGAGGTCCCGGAAGACGGTGACGCGCCGCGCAAGAGGAAGCTCAGCGGCAAGGTGCTGGTGCTCTTCATCGCGCTGCCGGTCCTGCTGCTTGTCGGCGGCAGCGCGGCCTTCATGATGCTCTCGGGCGGCGACAGTCCTGCCGAGGCGGCCGCGGAATCCCACGCGCCAGTCGAAGACGGGCATGGCAAGGAAGAGAGCGGGTCCGATCACGGCGGCGGCGAGAGCGATGGCCATGGCGGGGCCGACGGCCATGGCGGCGGCGTGCCCAGCGGCGGCCGCGTGACCTACGCCGGTTCCGATCTGATCTTCTATGAACTGCCGGACATGCTGGTGAACCTCAACACCTCGGGCAGCCAGCCCCGCTATCTGAAGATCAAGGTCGCGCTGGAGTTCGGCGACGGCAGCATCGTCAAGCGGATCGACCGCGTCATGCCGCGGATCGTCGATCATTTTCAGGTCTATCTGAGAGAGCTGCGCCGCGAGGATCTCAGAGGCTCCGCCGGCATGTACCGGCTGAAGGAGGAGCTGATGATCCGCGTGAACCAGTCCGTACGTCCGGCCCGTATCCGCGACGTACTGTTCAAGGAAATGCTGGTTCAGTAATGCGTTCCACCGTCATCGGGAGTTGCGTCGAATGAGTGACACCGTCGACCAGGACAAGCTGGCTGAACAGTGGTCCGAGGCCAATGCGGCGGAAGCCGCGGCCAAGGACAACGAAGATGATATGGCCGCCGCCTGGGACAAGCTTACCGGCGACGGCGAGAGCGGCGGCGCCACCAACCGCATCCTGAACCAGGACGAGATCGACAGCCTGCTCGGCTTCGACGCGGGCGACGAGGACGACACAGACAAGTCCGGTATCAAGGCGATCATCAACTCGGCGCTGGTCAACTACGAGCGGCTGCCGATGCTGGAGGTCGTCTTCGACCGGCTGGTCCGGATGATGACGACGAGCCTGCGCAATTTCACCTCGGACAATGTCGAGGTGACGCTGGACAACATCACCTCGATCCGCTTCGGCGACTATCTGAACTCCATTCCACTGCCGGCGATCCTCTCCGTCTTCCGCGCCGTCGAGTGGGACAACTACGGTCTGATCACCGTCGATTCCTCGCTGATCTACTCGATCGTCGACGTGTTGCTGGGCGGGCGCCGCGGCACCGCGGCGATGCGCATCGAGGGCCGGCCCTACACCACCATCGAGCGCAATCTGGTCGAGCGCATGGTCGCCGTGGTCCTGGCCGACATGGCCGCCGCTTTCGAGCCGCTGTCACCGGTTTCCTTCAACTTCGACCGCGTCGAGACCAATCCGCGCTTCGCGACCATCGCCCGGCCCGCCAACGCGGCCATCGTCATCAAGCTGCGCATCGACATGGAAGACCGTGGCGGCCGGCTGGACGTGCTGCTGCCCTACGCCACGCTGGAGCCGATCCGCGAACTGCTGCTTCAGATGTTCATGGGCGAGAAGTTCGGCCGTGACAGTATCTGGGAGAACCATCTGGCGACCGAGCTCTGGCAGACCGACGTCGACCTCGTCGCCGTGCTGGACGAACAGACGATGCCGCTGAGCAAGTTCATGGCGATGCGGAAGGGGGACACCCTGCTGCTCAACGCTTCGCCGGAAAGCGCGATCCAGCTCCATTGCGGCGGCATTCCCATGGGCGTGGGCCGCATGGGCCGGCGCGGCCAGAACATCGCGGTCAAGATCGACCGCAGCCACCGCAAGTTCCGGGGGAACTGATGGACCTTGGCGTCGACGTGATCCTTGACGGGCTGCTGGCGGTGCTGCTGGCGGCAACGGTCATCTACTGCTTCGTCCTGAACCGGCGTCTGTCGCGTCTGCGCAACGCTCAGGGGGAAATGGCGGAGCTGGTCCGCTCCTTCCACCAGGCGACCGAGAATGCCCGCGCCAGCGTCGGCGAACTCAAGGTCGCGGCCAATGCGGTCGGCGCCGATCTGCAGAAGCGGATCGATGCTGGGCGCAGCATGCTCGACGAGCTGGAAGTCGTGGTCCACAGCGGCGGCAAGGTGGCCGAGCGCATCGAACAGGGCGTCGACCGGAGCAAGGCCGCCGCACCCGCCGAGACGCAGCGCCAGGAGCGCAGCCCTGCCGAGCACGATCTGCTGCAGGCACTGAGAAAGGTCCGCTGACGTGAAAGCACTCCGCATCAGGCTGCTGCCCGTTACCGTCATCGCCGCCACCATGGTGCTCGGCGTCCGCATTACCGACATCTTCCAGGAAGGCGAGGGCGCCCTTGTCACTCTCGCCCAGGCTCAGGCCCAGGCCGACGCCGGAAACGAAACTGCCGCCGAGGACGAGACCGCTGCCGCCAAGGAGCCGGTCGACCCCGAAGCCGCCGAGAAGACAGCGGAGGCCGAACCCGCCACGGCGCTGTCCGGCAGCCTGGCGGAAAGGGATCCGACCACGTTCTCGCCCTCCGAGATCGCGCTGCTGGAAAACCTCGCCCGCCGCCGCGACCAGATCGAGGGGCGCGCGGCCGATCTGGACGTCCGCGAAAACCTGCTGGCGGCCACGGAACAGCGCATCGACGAGAAGATCGCCACCCTGCAGCAGCTCGAGAAGCGCATCCAGGGTCTGGTGAAGAAGCACGACGAGGCCGAGGAGTATCGCTTCGCGCGGCTGGTCAAGGTCTACGAGAAGATGAAGGCCAAGGACGCGGCCCGCATCTTCGAGCAGATCGAGATGGACGTGCTGATCGAGGTCAGCGCCCGCATGAAGGAAACCAGCATCGCCGGCATCATGGCCGAGATGACCCCCGAACGGGCGCAGGAGCTGACGATCGAGCTGGCGACACGCGAGGATCTGGAAGAGCGCCTCAAGCGCTGAGGCGGTCTTCGCTTTACGCGGCCTTAACCATGGCGGCGCTAGGCTTGCGGCATGTACACCAGCACCACCGAAACAGAGCCGACGACGCCCGAGGCCGATGCGCCGGCGGGACCGGACCAGGCCAATGTGGTGCTGTTCCTGGCGCTTTACCTGATCCTTCTGGCCTTCTTCATCATGTTGAACTCGAACGCCGAGATTTCCGAGGCCCGCGCCCGTGCCGTGCTTGCCGGCATCACCATCGCGCCGGTCGAGCTGGCGCCCCGGCCCGATGGGCCGCTGACGCTGGTGGCCGACGCGTTGGAGGCGCAGCTGGTGGAACTGTTCGACGGGCACATGGATCGCGGTGAATGGCGGTTGCAGGCATCCGAGGGTCTCATCGCCGTCAGCATGCCGCAGCGCAAGGCCTTCGGCGCGGACAGCAGCATACTCAGGCCGACCCGGATCGCCATGGTGAACCGGCTCGCCGCGCTGCTGGGTGAAACTGGCGCGAATGAAAGGTTGGATCTCGTCCTGGTGATGGGCGACGCGGGCGACACGTCGCTGGCCCGCCGCCGAGCGGCGGCGCTGGGCGGCGATCTGATCCGCAACGGCGTCGATCCCGCACGTTTCGCCTTGCGCGTCCAACGCGATCCGTCCGCCTCGATCGAGTTCCTGCTGCAGCCGGCGCCGGAGGCGTGACAGGCATGCCCAGAACCTCCTGGCTGATCGCATTCTCCGACCTCGCCGCGGTGCTGGGCGCCTTCTTCGTCATGCTGCTGGCGATTTCGGAGTACGACGCGCCGAAGCTTGACCGCCTGGCGCTGGTACTCGGCAGCAATGACGGCCAGTGGCAGACCGTGGCGCCGGATCCGGGGCCGGCGGCGCTGGCCATGCGCCGCGCCCCGGTGGTGGCCGACGCCGAAAGCGATTACCTGGCGACTGTACTGGCGGAGCGTCTGGCGCGCGCCGGCTGGCCCTGGACGGTCGTGCGGCTGGCCTCGGGCGTGGCCCTGCAGCAGCCGATCGGCGGCGTCGCGCCCGCGGCGCCCGCCGACATGATCCAGTATCTCAGATCTGCCGGATATCCCCTTCGCGTGGCGGTAATTCTTCCAGCTTCACAGGGCCGCCGCGCCGGCGTTCTCGGCGTTTTCGATGACGGCCTCAGACAGGCCGGCAGTCTGGCGGCGCTGCTCCAACGCGGCGGCGTCGACACCGCCATTCCCGTCGAGACCCGCTTCAGCCCCGGCGAGACTCCGGCAGCGCTGCAGATCATTCTCGATGTCGCTTCGGAGAATCGCGGATGAAACATCTGCTGCTGTCGATCTCGGTTCTCGTGGTGCTGGCCGCCGGCCCGGCTGCGGCGCGCGAGAGCGTCAACATCCGCTTTGGCGACCATGCGGGCTACAGCCGCGCGGTCTTCGACTGGACCTCCCCCGTGGAGTACACGGTCAGCGAGGCGCAGGGCGAGGTCAGCGTCCGCTTCGAGCGGGCGGCGGACTTCGACATCTCGCAGTTCCGCGCCCGGGCGCCGCGTGCGATCGGTGCGGTGAAGGTCTCGGCCGACGGCCGGACCGTGCGGTTCGAGGCGCCGTCGGGCGACATCCTCAAGGCATTCCGGATCGGTCCCAAGGTCGTTGTCGACGTGGCCCTGGGCGCAGCGACAGCCAGGCCCGCACGACCCGCGCGCAAGACCGACTATGCCACGCAGCCGCTGGCCGACGCACTCGGCCGCGCCCGCGAGGCCGCGGAAATGCGCACGCCATCACCGAAGCCCGCACCCGCTTCGGCGCCCGAACCGAAGAAACCGGCCGCCCGCGCCGAGGCGCCGGCACCTGCGAAGGCCGCCGCCGAGCCGGCGCCCCGGCCCGTCTCCGACCCGTCGCAGACCGTCCGGGTCGAGCACGAGTTGCGTCCCGGCCGCACGATCTTCCGTTTCCGCTGGCCGGTCCGGACCAGCGCTGCGGCCCTGCACAGGGGTGAGCATGTCTGGCTGGTGTTCGGGGACGACATGACGCCCGATTTCGGCGGTCAGCCCACCACGGGTCTGGGGCCGGTCGACCGCATCGAGCCCGAACATTCCAGCGACGGCACCCTGTTCCGCATCGACGTGGCGGCGGGTTCGCCACTGGACATCACGGTCGATGGCAACGACTGGGTGGTGGACATCGGCGGCGGCCGCGGACGGGCGGAGAGCGCCGTCATCTTCGACGCCCAGGCCGAGAGCGCCCGCGGTCCCAGGATGTTCGCCGCCGTGGCCGACGCGGCCAGGCCGGTGATCGTCGACGACCCGCTGGTCGGCGACCGCATCGCCCTGATTCCGCTCCGGGAAGCGGCGCTTGGCGTCAGGCCGGAGCGGCGGCTGGTCAAGTTCGACCTGCCGGAGACGCCGCAGGGCGTCGCCGTGCGCTTCAAGTCACTGGACCTCGACGTGGCCGTGGACGAGTCCGGCCTTTCGATCGCGGGACCCCGGACGCTGCATCTGGCCGCTGAGGCAACGACCGCCGCGCATCTGACGGAAGGACCGCCGAAGCTCAATGGTGACGGTGCGCCGACGCCCTCTCGGCGCGTGCTCGACCTGACGACGTGGAAGGGCGAGGAAGACCCCGTGGCCATCCGCCAGGACCTGCTGCAGCGCATCTCGGTCGCCCAGCCGCTGGCCCGCAATGGCGAACGGCGCATTCTCGCCCGCTTCATGGTCGCCAACGGTCTGGCCAGCGAGGCGCTGGGCGTGATGGCCCGTATCGAGGACGACGACAAGCGCGCCGACATCGATCCCGGCTACCGGGCGCTGCGTGGCGTTGCGCGCCTGCTGGCCGGGCAGTATGCGGAGGCGGCGGCGGACCTGCGTCATCCGCAGCTCAAGGACGCTGGCGACGTGGCCCTGTTCCGCGGGCTGCTTGCCGCCAAGCGCCGGGAATTCCAGGAGGCGCGGCGCGAGTTCCGCTACGGTCTGACGGCGCTGGACGAACTTCCGGCCGACATGCAGCCGATGTTCCGCATCGCCCTGGCCGAAACGGCGCTGCACCTGCATGA
Organism: Minwuia thermotolerans; assembly: GCF_002924445.1. Classification (NCBI taxonomy): domain Bacteria; kingdom Pseudomonadati; phylum Pseudomonadota; class Alphaproteobacteria; order Minwuiales; family Minwuiaceae; genus Minwuia; species Minwuia thermotolerans. The sequence goes on along the minus strand of NZ_PIGG01000045.1, from coordinate 97,838 downwards.
TCCGGCGCTGGCCGAGGAACAGGTCGCCAAGCTGCTGAAGCAGGCCGGCACGGAGGCGCGCCGCGAGGAGGCGCGCCTGCTGGCGGCGCGCATCAAGGCGCTGACCGGCGAGACCGAGGATGCCGCCGATCTGTTCGCGGAACTTTCGGAGAGCGTGCAGCGCTCCGTCCGTGCGCGGGCGCGCTTCGCCGAGACCGACCTGCTGCTGGACGACGAGCGGATCACCAGGAAAGACGCCATCGAGCGGCTGGAGCGGCTCCGCTTCGCCTGGCGCGGCGACGTCTTCGAATTCGATCTGATGCGGCGTCTGGGTGAGCTCTACATCGACGTGGGCGACTACCGCCTGGGCATGGTCACCATGCGCCGGACGGTGGAGCAGTTCCCGGACCTGCCCGAGGCGCAGAAACTGGCCGGCGGCATGAACGAGGTCTTCGCCAGCCTGTTCGAGGGTGTGCACGCCGAATCCATGTCCCCGGTGACAGCCATGGGACTCTATTACGATTTCCGCGAGCTGACCCCCGAGGGCGACCGGGGCGACCGGATGATCCGCCGTCTGGCCGACCGGCTGGCCGCGGTGGAACTGCTGGACGAAGCCGCAAAGCTGCTGGAGCACCAGGTACGCCACCGTTTGACCGGGGTCGAGAAATCCCGGGTCGCCACGCGCCTGGCGGTTCTCTATCTGCTGGACCGGAAGCCGAACGAGGCGATCTCCGCACTGCGCGCTTCGCGCAACCTCTCGCTGACCGACGATCAGGTGAAGGAGCGCCGCATGCTGGAAGCCCGTGGCCTGACCGATCTCGGCCACTACGAGCGCGCCCTCGCGCTGCTCAACGGCCTGGAAGGCGAGGACGTCAACGACGTCCGGACCGAGATACTGTGGCGCGCCCGGAAATGGCAACGCGCGGCAGTCTCGCTCAGCACCCGTTTGGTGGAGCTGCGCACCACCAACAAGGAACTGGACACCGAAGCGCGTCAGGACATCCTGCGTTTCGCCATCGCCAGCTCGCTGGCCGGCGACCGTCCGGCGCTGGAGCGGATCAGGGACGACTTCACCATCCGCATGCAGGACAAGCCGGAATGGCCGGCCTTCCAAGTGGTGACCTCGGTGGATCAGCGCGAGACTGCCGAATTCCGCAATCTCGCCGCCGAGATCGCCCAGGTCGGCCGCTTCGAGCAGTTCATGACCGCCTACCGCGAGAAGCTGCGGGACACGCCGCTCAGCGCCATCAACTAGGCTTCCTGCGGAAAAGCAAAAGGGGCCGCGCCTTCGGGCGCAGCCCCCTTCTTCGCCGGGCCTTGAATGGGGTCAGTTGCTCGCGACCTGCTCACGGCTCTCGAAGCAGTTGGAGCGGATCGCGTCGGCCTTGTCGGCGTCGCGCAGCGCCAGCCGGATTTCGGCACGGGCGGCCTTGCAGGCCTCGAGGTCGTCATAGGTGCCGAAGTGCACAATGGCCTGGCCACCCAGCTCGGCTTCCCAGTTGCGGACATTGTAGTTGATGCGCTGCTGGTCGTAGGCGGTCAGCGCCTCGTTGGGCACGACGATCTCGGTCACCTGGATCAGCGCGGATTCCTCGGCCGGAACGCCCACACCCATCGCAGCGGCAATCAGCAGATAGTACATGGTCGGGTCTCCTCTGTTTGAAGGCCGCGTCTTTCCGGTCGGCCCACCGCAGTCTCACGAGGAAAAAAGCAATGGCCGTGCCAGTTTGCCGGATGCCGGATTGTGACGACCGCCACGCTATCTGGCTGGAATCCCGACTCATTCTGCGAAAAGGCCGAATAAATCGGGTTCGAAATCGTGAACCGGGCCGCAGGGCCCACGCCGGACGTGGCAGTATTTGCCGGCCATCCCGGGCCGACATGCGCCCATCGCTTTGCGTCGCGCCGCGCGCGGCGTTATACACGGCGCACGTCAATTCTGTTTGGGGATGGAAGTCGTGAGCGGTTCGAAGAAGCGGACGGTCGAGGACTGGAAGGCAGCGGCCGAAAAGGAGCTGAAGGGCAAGACGCTGGACGATCTGGTCTGGCGCACGCCCGAGGGCATCGACGTCAAGCCGCTCTATACGGAGGAGGATGTCGACGGTCTGGAGCATCTCGGCAGCCTGCCCGGCTTCGCGCCCTATGTCCGCGGCGTCCGCGCGACCATGTACGCCAACCGCCCCTGGACCATCCGCCAGTACGCCGGCTATTCCACCGCCGAGGAATCCAACGCCTTCTACCGCCGCAACCTGGCCGGCGGGCAGCAGGGCCTTTCCGTCGCCTTCGACCTCGCCACCCACCGCGGCTATGACAGCGACCATCCGCGGGTGATGGGGGACGTCGGCAAGGCGGGCGTTGCCATCGATTCCGTCGAGGACATGAAGGTTCTCTTCGACCAGATCCCGCTGGATCAGGTGTCGGTGTCGATGACCATGAACGGCGCCGTGCTGCCGACCATGGCCGGCTACATCGTGGCGGCGGAAGAGCAGGGCGTCACGCCCGACAAGCTCTCCGGGACCATCCAGAACGACATCCTGAAGGAGTTCATGGTCCGCAACACCTATATCTATCCGCCCGAACCCTCGATGCGGATCGTTGCCGACATCATCGACTACACCGCGAACCACATGCCGCGGTTCAACTCGATCTCGATCTCCGGCTACCACATGCAGGAAGCGGGCGCGACGCAGGTGCAGGAGCTGGCCTTCACCCTGGCCGACGGCCTGGAATATGTCCGCACCGCGGTCAACCGCGGCCTGGACATCGACCGCTTCGCGCCGCGGCTGAGCTTCTTCTTCTGCATCGGCATGAACTTCTTCATGGAAGTGGCCAAGCTGCGCGCCGCGCGCCTGCTCTGGCACCGCATCGTCAGCCAGTTCGATCCCAAGGATCCGCGCTCGACCATGCTGCGGACCCATTGCCAGACGTCGGGCGTCAGCCTGACCGAGCAGGATCCCTACAACAACGTCATGCGCACCACGATCGAGGCCATGGCGGCGGTACTCGGCGGTACGCAGAGCCTGCATACCAACGCCCTGGACGAGGCCATCGCCCTGCCGACGGACTTCTCGGCCCGCATCGCGCGCAATACCCAGCTGATCCTGCAGGAGGAGACAGGCATTCCGCAGGTCGTCGACCCGCTGGGCGGCTCCTATTACGTCGAGGCGCTGACGGCGAAGCTGGCCGAGGACGCCTGGGCGTTGATCCAGGAGGTCGAGGAACTGGGCGGCATGACCAAGGCCGTCGAGGAGGGCATGCCCAAGCTGCGCATCGAGGAATCGGCGACCCGCCGCCAGGCGCGGATCGACCGCGGCGAGGAGGTCATTGTCGGCGTCAACAAGTACAAGCCGACGCAGGACAACTCGCCGGACGTGCTCGACATCGACACCACGAAGGTGCGCGAGTCACAGATCGCCGGGCTGAAGCGGATCCGCGAGAGCCGCGACGAGGCGGCCTGCCGCAAGGCGCTGGCGGCGCTGACGGAGGGCGCGAGGGGCGACGGCAACCTGCTGGCGCTCTGCGTCGACGCGGCCCGCGCCCGCGCCACCGTCGGCGAGATGTCCGACGCCATGGAAGAGGTCTTCGGTCGTCACCGCGCCCAGATCCGCTCCGTCTCCGGCGTCTACGCCGCGGCCTACGAGGGCGACGAGGGCTTTGCGAAAATCGGCAAGGACATCGAGGCCTTCGCCGAGGCGGAAGGGCGCCGTCCGCGCATGCTGGTGGTCAAGATGGGCCAGGACGGCCACGACCGCGGCGCCAAGGTCATCGCCACAGCCTTTGCCGATATCGGCTTCGATGTCGACGTGGGGCCGCTGTTCCAGACGCCCGAGGAGGTCGCCCGCGACGCCGTGGAGAACGACGTCCACGTGATCGGCGTCTCCTCGCTGGCGGCCGGGCACAAGGCGCTGGTGCCGGCCCTGATGCAGGCGCTGAAGGATCAGGACGCCGAAGACATCCTGGTGATCTGCGGCGGCGTCATCCCTTCGGGCGACTACGAGATGCTGCGCAAGGAAGGCGTCGCCGGCATCTACGGTCCCGGGACGCACATCCCGGCTGCCGCGGCCGAGATTCTCGAGATGATCGCCAAGGCGCGCCGGCCCGCGGCAGCGGAGTAGGAGCTGTATCCCCGGGATTGCGTCTCCGGCCTGACCGCGATTGATCTGGGTCCTGGGGTCGAGCCCCAGGACGCCACGGTGTTTGCGGCGCTTGCGGAGCCTTCCGGTACATCGCCAGCTTTGTGGTCCCATGATTGGCGCCCTTGGGCTTGACCCAAGGGCCCAGGACCGGTCCGTGGGGGCCGGACGCCCTGGCTTCCTACTGCTTTTCGTAAATGTCCTTGTAGCGGTCCCGCAGGACGTTCTTCTGCGCCTTGCCCATGGTGTTGCGGGGCAGTTCGTCGACGAAGAAGATGCGCTTCGGCTGTTTGAAGGCGGCGAGGTCCTCGCGGATCGCTGCGGCGATATCGTCCTCCGAGATATCCTTCGAACCATCCTTCACGACCACCGCGGTGACGCCCTCGCCGAAATCGGGATGGGGCACGCCGATCACGGCCGATTCCGCCACGCCCTCCAGATCGTCGATCTTCTCCTCGATTTCCTTCGGATAGACGTTGAAGCCGCCGGAGATCACCAGATCCTTGCCGCGCCCGACGATGGTGACATAGCCGTCGGCGTCCACCTTGCCCAGGTCGCCGGTGATGAAGAAGCCGTCCTCGCGGAATTCCTCAGCGGTCTTCTCGGGCATGCGCCAGTAGCCGGAGAAGACGTTGGGACCCTTCACCTCGATGACGCCGATCTCGCCGGCGCCCAGGATCCTGCCGCTCTCCGGGTCGGCGACGCGCAGCTCCACGCCCGGCAGGGGAAAGCCCACAGTGCCGGCGCGCCGCTCGCCGTCATAGGGGTTGGAGGTGTTCATGTTGGTTTCGGTCATGCCGTAGCGTTCCAGGATGGCGTGGCCGGTGCGCTCGCGGAAGCGGTCATGGGTTTCGGCCAGCAGCGGGGCGGAGCCGGAGATGAACAGCCGCATGTGGCCGGCGAGATCCTTCGTGAAGGCTTCGGCGGCGAGCAGGCGGGTGTAGAAGGTCGGCACGCCCATCATGGCCGTCGCGCGGGGCATCTCGCGCAGCACCGTCTCGGCGTCGAACTTCGGGAAGAAGATCATCGTCGCGCCGGCCAGCAGGCAGGTGTTGATGGCCACGAACAGGCCGTGGGAGTGGTAGATGGGCAGGGCGTGGAGCAGCACGTCGGCGTCCGTGAATCGCCAGTAGTCCTTCAGCACCTGCGCGTTCGACAGCAGGTTCCCGTGGCTCAGCATCGCGCCCTTGGAGCGCCCGGTGGTGCCGGAGGTATAGAGGATCGCCGCCAGATCGTCGGCGCCCCGTTCGACGGTCGCGAAGTCCGGCGCCGAGGCTTCCACCGTCTCCCACAGGCTGCCCCGGCCATCCGCGCCAAGCGTTTCCAGCCGTGCGCCGTGCGCGGCGGCGGATACCGCCAGCGCATCGCGCTTCGCCGGATCGCAGACGAAGACTTTCGGCTCCGCATTGCCGATGAAATAGTCGATCTCGGAGGGGGTGTAGCCGGTGTTCAGCGGCAGGAAGATCGCGCCGGCGCGGACGGCGCCGAGATAGAGCGCGACCGCCTGCGGCGACTTCTCCGCCTGCAACGCCACCCGGTCGCCGGGCTGGACGCCCATACCGACCAGCGCACCGGCCACCTGGCCGGCGAGCCGATGCAGGCCGTCGAACCCGATGGACCCGGCCCCGGGTACGTCGATGAAGGTCCTGGCCTCCCCGGCGCGGACGCCCAGCAGATGATCGTAGAGATGATTGGTCAAGGCGCTCCGCTCCCCGTGTCGAACCGTATCCCGCTGTCTCCTACAGGGCGGGGCGGGGGTCAAGCGCGGCCGCTACTCCGCCGCCTGGCGCCCGGGCAGCAGGTCCGTGGCATGGGCGGTCGGATGGCCGAAACGCCGCTCCAGCACCTCCCCGAAGGACACATCCTCTGGCTCGACCGCGCCGCCGGAATGGCAGGCATAGACCTCGGGCCTTTGCGCCTGGGGCGGCTCAATGCCCTGCTGCAGATCCCGGGCGAGGCCCAGCACCAGCTTTCGGAACTGCACGATACCGGCGTCCGACGGCGTCAGGGTCTCCCGCGCGCGGTCGGCGATGCGGCCCTGGCTATCCTGGATCGCCGCGTCCTGCTCCGACAGGCCCGTGATGCCCATGAACAGCCTGGTTCGCTGCAGTTCTCGGTCGAGCATGTACTCGTTGGCGCGGTTGCGGTGAGGCACGTAGTTTTCGTCGACCATGGCATGGACGCTGCGCCCGCTGTCGTAGCGTTCCAGCTCCTCGTCGCTGATCGGGCGGTCCGGGCACCAGGTGACGGTGAAGATCCAGCAGTTCTCGTCATCGACCGGCATCCAGCTCTGCGCCGCGTAGGGCTCGCCGGGGAAGGTGCCCGGGGCCAGCGAATGGTTGGGGACCAGGTACTGGCTGATCCGCCAGTAGAGCTCGCCCGGATCGGCGCGGCGGGCGCCGCCCATGACCAGGCCGCCGTCATGGCCGATCACCTCGAAGGTTGGGGCGCCGTCCTCGTGTATCCACTGCTGGCGCTTGTCGAGATAGACCGGCTTGCCCGTGCCTTCCTCCGACAGGACGCGGTGGACGTAGCTGAAATGCGCGGTGTCGATCGCGCCTTCCAGCGATTGCGCCCAGTTGCACTCCTGCAGCTTCTTGGAGATATAGCGGTTCTCGGGCGGCACCAGCGCCCATTCGACCATGGGCAGTTCCGGTTCCATGCCCTCCGGGCCGAACCAGGCCCAGATCTGGCCGCCCCATTCGCGCACCGGGTAGGACCGGATGCGGGCGGTCTTCATGATGTTGTCGCGGGCGCGGCCCGGCTGCATGTTGGGGACATCGACGCAGCGGCCGTCGGCGTCGAACTTCCAGCCGTGATAGACGCAGCGAAGGCCGCATTCCTCGTTGCGGCCGAAATAGAGGTCGGCGCCGCGGTGGGCGCAGCGCGGTTCGACCAGTCCCACGCGGCCGTCGCTCTGGCGGAACAGCAGCAGGTCCTCGCCCATCAGCTTCATGCGCTTGGGCGGCTGGTCCGGCGCCGCGACTTCCTCGGCCAGGGCGACGGGCTGCCAGAAGCGGCGGAACAACTCGCCCATTGGGGTGCCGGGTCCGGTCCGGGTCAGCAGCTCGTTCTCTTCGGGTGTCAGCATGGCGGTCATCCTCCCCGGTCAATGGTAGCAGAAATCACGCCCGCGATGAGTCCCCGGCGGCGAAGGGGACGAGCGCGGCCAGCACGCGGGCGCTCATCGGCGTGGCGACGCCTGCTTCCCTGCCGAGCCGGACAATGGCGCCGAGCCCGGCGTCGAGCTCCAGCGGGCGGCCGTTCTCCAGGTCGCGGTGGGTCGAGGAGGTGGCTTCCGCGGGCATGGCGTCGAGCCGCGCCAACAGGTCGGCCTCGACCGACCGGGGCAGGGCGATGCCGCGGGCCCGGGCCACCGCGGCAGCCTCGGCGACAAGGGCCGCGTACATTTCCCGCATTTCGGCCGAGGAACGCACGGCGCCGAAGGGGGAGCGGGCGAAGCTGGTCACGCCGCTGGTGCCGCACCAGAGCACAAGCTTGGTCCAGAGCGCCGCCATGATGTCCTTCTCGATCCGGGCATCGATCCCGGCGCCGCGGCAGGCATCGCGGAAGGCGAGGAGGCGCGGGTTCTCGCGGCCGTCCGCTTCGCCGAACACCAGCCCCGCCGCGTCGCCCTTGTGCTCGATGACGCCAGGCGCGGCGATGGCCGCGGGCACGTAGGTGAGGCCGGGGACCACATGAGCGGGACCGAGGATCGCGCCCAGCCGTTCGGGCGCCTCGACGCCGTTGAGCACGGAGATCACGGCCGTCTCCGGGCCGAGCAGGGGCCGGCAGCGCGGCGCGGCTTCTTCCAGATGGTAGGTCTTGACGCAGAACAGCACCACGTCGACCGGTCCGATGACGCCCGGATCGTCGGTGGCGCGGACGGGACTGACAGCGCGGTCGCCCAGTGCGCTCCGCACAGTAAGGCCGTTCGCCTGCATGGCGCGCAGATGGTCGCCGCGGGCGACGAAGCTGACCTCCTCGCCGGCGGCGGCGAGCCAGCCCCCGAAGAAGCCGCCCAGCCCGCCGGCGCCCATGACGCATATCTTCATGCGCGATACCTCCCCGGATGCGGACCATGCCGGCAGCCGGCCGGGTGCGCAATGTCGGCGGCGCAGACCTCAGCTGGTCTCCTTCAAGTCCTTCTGCCAGCGATAGCCATCGTCGCGCACCAGGGCCAGGGCGGCGTCGACGACCGCCGGATCGTAACGCGCGCCGCGGCCGTCCTCGATCTCCTTCAGGGCGACTTCGATCCCGAGACCCGGCCGGTAGGGGCGATGGGAGGTGATGGCGTCCAGCACGTCGGCCACCGAGAGCACACGCGATTCCTCCAGGATGGCGTCCGCCGTCAGGCCGTTGGGATAGCCGCTGCCATCGAGGCGTTCGTGATGCTGCAGGATCATCGCATGAATGGGCCAGGGGAACTCGGTTGACGCAAGAATGTCGTAGCCGTTCAGGGGGTGCGCCTTGATGATCGTGAACTCGCTGTCGGTGAGCTTGCCGGGGCGGTTCAGGATCTCGGCAGGGACCGAAATCTTGCCGATATCGTGGATCAGGGCGCCGAGACGAAGCCCCTCGATCCGGAACTCGTCCCAGCTGAGCTTGCGCGCGATCTCCACCGACAGGGCGGCGACATTGGCCTGGTGGCCGCTGGTATAGGGGTCGCGCTTCTCGACGGTTGCGGCGACCGCAGTCACCGCGCCCAGCGCGGCGTTCTCCAGTTGCTTGCCGAGCTTGCGGGACTGTTCCTCCGCGGCGATCTGGTCGCTGATATCGACGATACTGACGGGAACGTGACGCGCGGCTTCCGGACTTGCCGGCAAGGGGACGGAGATCAGGCCGGCTTTCTCCTCGCCATCCAGGGTGCGGAACGTCGTCTGTTCCAGGAATTCGGGCTCGCCGTTCCAGATCGCGCAGAGCAGATTGGCGAAGGTCCGGTCTGCGCCGTCGCCGAACAGGGTCGAGATGTCGCCCCGGAGGTCGGCCGGCGAGCCTGCGCCGAACATGCGGACGGCTGCCGGATTGACGTCAACGACCCGAATGGTGCGGGCGAGGCGCGCGATCAGAGCGGGTTCGTCCACAAGACGCTGGCGCAGGTTCTCAACGCCCTCGGCCCTCAGCTTCCCGAGCTGCCGCAGTGTGGCGGAGACGTCCTCCTCGAACAGCGCAACGGTGCTGGACTCGAACAGCTCCGTGAAGCGGTCCCGGCTTTCGCGCACGATCCGGTCGACCTGGCGCATCTTCTCGATTTCACGCAGCAGAAGGCCTGTTATGACCGTGGCGGGAGTCAGGATCGCCACATAGGGCCAGACGACGTCGACATAGCCGGTGGCGCCAAAGTCGAAAGGCAGGGCGAGGAACCATGCGGCGGCGCCCAGGTGGACCAGCAGGCCGATTGCCACCAGCCGCCAGAACTTGACGTCGGTCTCGTGGCCCCCGACGGCTTTCCGGGCAAGAAGGCCGATGCCTGTGGCTGTCGCGATAACGCAAACGCCGACAAGGGCTCCGCCGCCGCCGAGCCAGAGACGGAATGCTGCGGCCATGGCCGCGGAGAGAACCGCCACCAGGGGACCGCCGAAAAGCGCGCCCATGGAAAGAACCACGGTCCGCCCATCGAAAATCACGCCCGGCGCCGTCTCGGTGGCCATGAGCATGGCTGAGATCGCGGCGATTCCGAAAAGAAATCCCGAATAGACGCTCCGCCGGCGCTTGTGACTCTTTTCCTTTTCGACGATGAATCGCTGCAGGAAACAAAGCGCCAATAGAAGACTGGCATTCTGGGCAAGATCGAGGAAAAGTATTTGCACACCTCACACGAAAAGCGTCCGGAGCGCGAACAGGTTTGTTGAACTGGATGTTCTTCTATAAAAAGATGGCGCGCAACAGGAATTGTTGTGTGGTGCATTCCTGGCATGTCCCCAGGAATGATGACACGAAGTGTGCGGGGGGCTACGCGCAGTGACCTTGGCTACATGTGGATGTCGACAGGCACGACGACGGTCCCCACCGGCGCCCTGCGCAGGATGTCGCGTGCAATGTCCTTGATGGCGGCTTCGGCGTCATCCTCTTCGGGGAGGCCCCAGAGCATGCCGCCTTCACCGCCGTGCCAGACGCCGTCGAGGTCAACGATCGCCCAGGGGCCGCCGATGTCCTCGGCGTCCATGATCCGTATCGCGTCTTTCGGCGACAGGATCAGGTCCTCGTCCCGGGCCTCGCCGCTCTCCGTCACTTCGGTGACGGTGCCGGTGGCCTTGCAGCGCGGACAGGGGGCGCCGTCCGACGGGTCGGGCTTCCTTCCGAACAGGCTCGAGAGGAAGCCCGTCTTCTCGACCAGCCGGCCGCTGCCTTCGCACAGGCTGCAGGTGACCTCGCGCTCCGTGCGTTTCACGACCTCAGGGGGTGCAAACTCGGACGACCAGCGCCCGCCAATTTCGTACCAGTCGTATTTCGGGAATGGCTGGACGGTCGAGACAGCGACGATCATGCCGTTCTCCACCCGATAGCTCTCGCCGTGATACTCCCGGGTCCGGTTGGCGAGCTCGGCAAGCCGCTCGAGCGGCGTCTCTGCGGTCATGTCATTCGGGATACCGGCTTCCTGCAGGCGGGCGTCCAGTTCGAGGCGGCATTGGCGCGGCGTCATGCGCCAGTTCGCCGACATGTAGCCATCATCATCCGGCGGCGCGGGTTCGGACAGCCGATAGGCCTCCGTATCGTCGCTCATGCCCATGTCCGCGTAAGGCATCAGGCGGTCGATGACGACTGAATCGGGATGCTTTCCGGTTGCTCCCGGATCCTCCGGCAACAGGACGTAGACCAGTGCGTGCCCCATGCGACTTTCCCTCATGTCGATTGCATGATCTCATGAAACACATCCTATGAGAGCGAGAACGGGAGGGCAACATGTGGCCTGCGACAGCAGGGCGCCTGTGAACTCCGCGCTTCGGGTGTGAAATAGAAGACAGCCTCTCAGGCAGGAACGGAACGCCCCATGGACCAGTCCCTCGCCGTCGACCTCGCCCGGGCGCAGTTCGCCTTCACGGTCGCGTTCCACATCGTCTTCCCGGCAATCACCATCGGCCTGGCCTCCTATCTTGCGGTACTCGAGGCGCTCTGGCTGTGGACGGGCCGGGATATCTACCTCCGGGTATTCCGTTTCTGGCTGAAGATCTTCGCCCTCAGCTTCGGCATGGGCGTCGTCTCCGGCATCGTCATGTCTTACCAGTTCGGCACCAACTGGAGCGTCTTCTCCGACCGGACGGGACCGATCCTCGGCCCGCTGATGGGCTACGAGGTGCTGTCGGCGTTCTTCCTCGAGGCCGGCTTCCTCGGCATCATGCTGTTCGGCATGAAGCGGGTGGGGAAGCGCCTGCACTTCACGGCCACGCTGATGGTCGCCTTCGGCACCTTCTTCTCGGCATTCTGGATCCTGTCGGTGAACAGCTGGATGCAGACGCCCGCCGGCTACGCCATCAATGCTGCGGGCCAGTTCGTACCCGACGACTGGTGGGACATCGTCTTCAACCCGTCCTTTCCCTACCGCCTCGTGCACATGGTGCTGGCGGCCTACCTCACCACCGCCTTCATCGTCGGCGCGGTCGGCGCCTTCCACCTGTTGCGCGACCGGGCGAACGAGGCGGCGCGGGTCATGTTCTCCATGGCCATGTGGATGGCGGCCCTGGTGGCGCCGGCGCAGATCCTCGCCGGCGATCTGCACGGCCTGAACACGCTGGAGCACCAGCCGGCCAAGGTCGCGGCAATGGAAGGGCATTTCGAGACGCAGCGCGGCGCGCCGCTGATCCTGTTCGGCTGGCCCGACATGGCGGCGGAGGAAACACGCTACGCGATCGAGATACCGAAGCTTGGCAGTCTGATCCTGACCCATGAATGGGAAGGCGAGGTTCAGGGGCTGAAGGCCTTCCCGCCCGGGGACCGGCCGAATGCGACGATCGTGTTCTGGAGTTTCCGGATCATGGTGGCGCTGGGCGCGGCCATGGCGCTGCTCGGGTTCTGGAGCCTCTGGCTGCGCTGGCGCCGAAGACTGTTCGACAGCGGCTGGCTGCTCCGTGCCGGCGTCGTCATGGGCCCGTCGGGCATCGTCGCGGTGCTGGCCGGCTGGGTGACGACCGAGGTCGGGCGTCAGCCCTGGACGGTCTACGGCCTGCTGCGGACCTCCCAGTCGGCCTCGGAGATCGACGCCGGGACGGTGGGGACCTCGCTGGCGGTCTTCGTCGTCACCTATTTCGCCGTCTTCGGCGCGGGCGCGGTCTACATCCTGCGGCTGATGGCGGCGACGCCGGGCACGCCGGAGGCGGAGGAGGCCGAACCCGGTCCCACCCGTGCGGCGCCCAGCGAAAGCGCGATGAAGGAGGGCCGCCATGCCTGAACTCGCCTATGTATGGGCATGTCTGATCGCCCTGTCCGTCCTGCTCTATGTCGCCCTGGACGGTTTCGACCTGGGCATCGGCATCCTGTTCCCGATGCTGAAGGACGACGCACGCCGGGACGTCGCGATGAACTCCGTCGCGCCGGTCTGGGACGGTAACGAAACCTGGCTGGTCCTCGGCGGGGGCGGGCTGTTCGCGGTCTTCCCGCTGGCCTACGCCGTGATCATGCCGGCGCTCTACATCCCCGTCATCGTGATGCTGGTGGCGCTGATCTTCCGCGGGGTCGCGTTCGAGTTCCGCTGGAAGAGCGAACGCCGCCGCTGGCTCTGGGACGCCTCCTTCTTCGGCGGTTCGCTCGTCGCGGCGCTGGCGCAGGGTGTGACCCTGGGGGCGCTGGTGCAGGGGATCGCGGTGGAGAACCGGGCCTATGCCGGCGGGCCCTTCGACTGGCTGACGCCCTTCAGCCTGTTTACCGGCGCGGCGCTGATCGCCGGATATGCCCTGCTCGGCGCCACCTGGCTGATCATGAAGACCGAGGGCGGGCTGCGCCGCCAGGCGACGGATTTCGCTTGGGCCGCCGGCGTGACCACCTATGTCCTGGTCGGCGCGGTCAGCCTCTGGACGCCGTTCCTCGATCCGCTCTATTTCCAGCGCTGGTTCAGCACGCCCGTGATCTGGTTCGCCTGGCCGGTGCCGCTGCTGGTCGCGGCGACGGCCGCGATCATGGTGCGTGGCCTGTTGCGCGGCGGCGACCGGGCGCCGTTCCTCGCCGCCCAGGGTCTGTTCGCGCTCTGCTTCGTCGGCCTCGGCATCAGCTTCTGGCCGATGATGATCCCGCCGGAGATCACCATCGTGGAGGCGGCGGCGCCGCGGAGCACCCTGATCTTCATGCTGGTCGGCGCCGGTATCCTGTTGCCCATCATTCTGGCCTACACCGTGCACGCCTATTGGGTGTTCCGCGGCAAGGTGCGGGAGGGAGAGGGTTACCATTGAGCGTGCCGGCGATTCCTGAAAGAGTCCGCCGGATCCTTTGGTTCGTGGCGATCTGGGCGTGCGGCGTTGCCGCACTGGGGCTTGCGAGCTTGCTCCTGAAGCTGATTCTTGCCTAGATCGTGACCGCTGCCTGTCGACTGAGCACTTTCGAGGAGAACGCCGTGCGCCACCTGTCCGTCCTTTCCGCCGCTGTCCTGTCCACCCTTGCCGCCACGGGCGCTTCGGCCCATCCGGGCCATGGCGAGCCGGTCACCGGCATCGTCGGACTGGTCGCGCACTGGGTCTCCGACCGGACCCATCTGGCCATCGTGCTCGCCGCCGCGGGACTGGGCGCCGTCCTCGCTGTTGCGCTCCATTGGCGCGAGCGCGTGCGGGTGCGCAACCGCCACCGCTGAGGCCGAGAGTCGGGTCGGCGCGTTGAAGCGCCGGCGGCCGAAACCCATCTCCCGGTGACCCCGTTCGCGTATCGGAGCGGCAGCATGGCCCGGAACAGAGAAGACCAGACCGCGTATGAAAGTCTGGAACTGACGGAAACGCCCGCCGCGGCGTCGCGTTCCCACCTGCTCGAATCGATCGAGGACTACTGGCGCGACCGCCGGGACGGCGGCCGGTTGCCGGATCACGGCGACTTTTCCCCGGAGAAGCTGCTGCCCTGGGTCGGCCATGCCAGCCTGATCGACGTGGGCGAGGGGGGCCGCGCGTTCCGCTGGCGTCTGCAGGGCTCGCGCTTTGCCGAGGTCACCGGGCGCGACGACGACGGGCGCTGGTTCCGGGAAGTCTATGACGGCCAGGTCCTGAAGGGCTTCGAGCGGATCTGCCGCGCGGCCGCCGAGCATCGCGAGCCCGCGGGGTTCCGCGGCGAACTGCGCGTGGTGGGCGGAACGGCGGTGGCGTTCCTGGCTCTCGTGCTGCCGCTTGCGGAGCAGACCGACGAGGTCGACCGCCTCGTCCTCGCCGTCGATTTCCTGTCCTAGACGGGCTGTCGCCGCCCGCACTAGGATCGCGCGGCAAACCGGAGGGGGAGGGCGTCATGACCAGCGAATTCATCACCGTGGAGACCGTCGGCAGGGTCGCCACCGTCACCTTCGACCGGCCGGACGCGCTCAACGCCCTGACTGCCGAGATGCTGCGCCAGACGGGCAACGCGCTGGAAGGGTTTGCGCGCTCGGACGATATCGGTGTGGTGGTTCTCACCGGCGCGGGCCGCGCCTTCACCGCCGGCGTCGATCTCAAGGCGCTGCAGGCGACCGGCCGCGACCTGACCGCCGGCGACGTGGGCGAGGAACTGAATGCGGCGGCGCGCCGCGTGCAGCGCCTGATGGAACACATGCCCCAGGCGGTGATCGCCAAGGTCAACGGTTTCTGCTTCACCGGCGGCGTTGAATTGATGCTCGCCGCCGACATCGCGATCGCCGCCGAAGAGGCGAAGTTCGGCGACACGCATGCGAAGATCGGCCTGCGTCCAACCTGGGGCATGACCCAGCGGCTGGCGCGACGTGTCGGCATGCAGCGCGCCAAAGAGCTCTCCTTCACTGCACGCACGATCACCGGCGTCGAGGCGGCACAATACGGCCTAATCATGGAGGCGGTGCCATTGGCGGAGCTCGACACCCATGTGGCGAAGCTGGCCGCCGCGATCGCCGAGAACAGCGCCGGCTCCATCGCGGCCTACAAGGATCTCTACCGGAAGTCCGAGAATGCGGGTCTCGACGAGGGCCTCCGATATGAGGCCGAAGCGGCGTACGAGATCGCCGACGTCGGCGAGCGCATGGGCGCGATCCTGGCGCGGCTGAAGGGCTGAGCGGTCGTTCTCCGGCCGTTACGAAAGTTTACACGCCGGGTCTTGGCCACGTGCGGGCCAGGGGGCCATAGTCGAGCGGGTCACAACAGCGGCGGCGCGCCATGGCAAGGTCTCAGAGCCTCGACAGACGGCAGTTTCTGAGCCTGGGCGCGTTGTCGGCGGCCGGGCTGCTGATCGGCTGCAGTCCGGAACTCGATACCATCGACGCCTTCTCGGAGACCGACGGGAAGGAAGCCTTCCGCAACGCCTGGCTCCACATTGACGGCGACGGCGCGATCACATTTTTCGTGCCGGCCTCGGAGATGGGCCAGGGTGTGCAGACCGCGCTCACCATGATCGTCGCCGAGGAAATGGACGCCGACTGGACCGTCATCCGCAAGGTGTTCGCGCCCTATCACGCCGCCTTCGACAATCCGGACTACATGGTCCAGGTGACCGGCGGCAGCAATTCGGTGACCAGCCATTGGGAGAAGCTCAGGAAGCTGGGCGCGGCCGCGCGCATGATGCTGGTGGAGGCCGCCGCGGAGAGCTGGGACGTGGCGGCCACGGACTGCACCACTGACGTGTCGACGGTCCGTCATCCGGACGGCCGGTCGGCAGGCTATGGCGAGCTCGCCGCCGCGGCGGCCGGGCTCTCGCCGCCTTCGGATCCGCCGCTCAAGGACGCCGCCTCCTTCCGGCTGGTGGGTCAGCCGGTCCGGCGGCTCGACACGCCGGGCAAGATCAGCGGCGCGCCGATCTATGGCATCGATGTCCGGCTGCCGGACATGCTCTACGCGACCGTGGCCCAGTCGCCAGTCGTCGGCGGAACCATCGCGGGAATGGACGAAGCCGCCGCCCTGGCCTCGCCCGGGGTGCGGGCCGTGGTGCCGATCCACAACGGCGTCGCCGTCGTTGCCGACAGTTTCTGGCGCGCGAAGAAGGGACTCGAGGCGCTCTCGGTCGCCTGGGACGACGGGCCCAATGCGGACGAGAGCAGCGCGCGCTTCACCGGGGCGATGAAGGCGTCGCTCGCCAAAATGGCCACGCGGGATTTCGAGGGTGCCGCCCATCACCTGGATGTTGAATACCAGACGCCGCTGCTGGCGCATCAGCCGCTGGAGCCGATGAACTGCACCGCCCACGTGACGGCGGACTTCTGCCGGGTCTGGGCGCCGACCCAGAACCAGCAATCGGCCTCGGCCGCGATCCGGGAGGTCACGGGACTGCCGAAGGACCGGATCGAGATCAACACCACGCATCTGGGCGGCGGCTTCGGGCGGCGTCTCGAGAGCGATTTCGTCCGCCAGGCGGTGACCGTTGCCAGGGCCATCGGCAAGCCCGTGAAGCTGCTCTGGACGCGCGAGGAAGACATGCGCCACGATTTCTACCGCCCGATGTCGCGCGTCCGCTTCCAGATTGCGCTCGGCCAGGACGGCATGCCGACGAACTGGCGCGTCAAGGTCGCAGAGCCTTCGCATTTCGAACGCGCCCTGGACGACAATCTCCCGCATCTCGCCTGGATACCGGTGGAATCGATCATCGGCGACGTCAACATGGGTGCGGGACTCAGCCGCTCCTTCGTCGAAACCAATCCGTTTCCCTACGCGGTCGACGATCTCGACGTCGATACGGAGATCATGGATTTCGCGCTGCCGACGGGCTCACACCGCTCGGTACAGCATTCGCTCTCGGGCTTCTGCAAGGAGGCGGTGGTCGATGAGTGCGCCCACGCGGCCGGGATCGATCCGGTCGAATACCGCCGCCGATTGCTGGCGGGAGAGCCGCGCTATCTCGGCGTGCTGGAGCTGGCGGCGGAAAAGGCGGGTTGGGGCGAGGCGCCGAAGGGCCGTTTCCAGGGTATTGCCGTGCACCGCTCCTTCGGCACCTGGGTTGCGGAGGTCGCCGAGATTTCGGTCGGGGGGAAGGGTGACCTGACGATCCACCGTATCGTCTGCGCGGTCGACTGCGGCCGCGTGATCAACCCGGCCATCGCCGAATCGCAGGTCCACGGCGCCGTGCTCTGGGGTCTGGAAGGGGCGCTGTTCAGCGAGATCACCGTCGAGGGCGGGCGCGTCGAACAGAGCAATTTCCACGACTACCGCGTCATGCATCTGAACGAGGCGCCGCCCGTCGAGGTCCATTTCATCGACAGCGACGCCCATCCGACCGGCCTGGGCGAGCCGGGCACGCCGCCCGCCGCCGGCGCGCTGGTCAACGCGATCTTCGCCGCGACCGGGCGGCGCATCCGGGAGCTTCCGCTGACCCGCCACGGCTTCAGCGTCTGAGACGCCTGCAACGGAGAGACGCCGCCATGTTCACGCTCAACGTCAATGGCCGCAGGCTCCAGGTCGATGTCGAACCCGACACGCCGCTGCTCTGGGTGCTGCGCGACACCGTGGGTCTGGTCGGCACCCGTTTCGGCTGCGGGGCCGGGCTCTGCGGCGCCTGCACCGTGCATCTGGATGGCGTCGCCACCCGGACATGCGTGTTGCCGGTCGAGGCGGTGGGTGAGGCAAGGATCACCACGATCGAGGGGCTGTCGCCGGACAACGCCCATCCGGTGCAGCAGGCCTGGGCGGAGATCGACGTGCCCCAGTGCGGCTACTGCCAGTCCGGGCAGATCATGGCCGCCGCCGCGCTTTTGGCGGAGAACCCGGCGCCGAGTGATGCCGAGATCGATGCGGCAATGACCAACATCTGCCGTTGCGGCACCTACGCCCGCATCCGCCGCGGCATTCACCGCGCCGCGGAGATTCGCGCGGGCAAGGCCTGATCCGGTAGCAGGCGGCTACCCGGGTCCGGTTGCGCCGGCCGGGCCCGACGGTCATGCTCGTCCCTTCCGCAGGCGGAGAGGGGAAAGCATGGCCGGGAAGGCAATCGTCGCCGATCACGTGAAGAGACAGGCCGAACGCGGCCCGTGGCCGGGGGAACTCGACCGCGTGGTCTCGCCGGCGATGTTCGATGAAGCGGCAAAAGAGATCGCGGCCTGGCCCGGGTACCGGCCGACGCCGCTGGCCGAGCTCAACCGCCTTGCCGACCGGCTTGGCCTCGCCGCGGTTCACTACAAGGACGAGGGCGAACGGCTGGGGCTCGGCAGCTTCAAGGCGCTGGGCGGGGCCTATGCCGTCCTTCGACTGGCCGCCGATCATGTCGAAGCTCAGACCGGGTGGCGGCCGGATCCGGCCGCGATCAGGAACGGCGGGCATCGCGATGATCTGCAGGGCCTGACCGTGGTCACGGCGACCGACGGCAATCACGGCCGCTCGGTCGCCTGGGGCGCCGAAATGGCCGGCTGCCGCTGCCGCATCTACATCCATGCCGGTGTCAGCAAGGGCCGCCAGCAGGCCATGGAAGCCTTCGGCGCGGAGGTCGTCCGCATCGAGGGCGACTATGACGAGTCCGTGCGCCTCTGCGCCGGGGAGGCCGAGGCCAATGGCTGGCAGGTGGTCTCCGACACCTCCTGGGAGGGCTACATGGAGGTGCCGCGGCTGGTGATGGCCGGCTATGGCGTGATGGCGGGGGAGACAATGGCGCAGCTGCCGCAGCCGCCGACCCATGTCTTCGTGCAGGCCGGGGTTGGCGGACTGGCGGCGGCGGTCTGTGCGGCCATGTGGCAGCGTCTCGGTCCCGCGCGGCCGCGCTTCGTCATCGTGGAGCCGACCCGGGCGGCCTGCCTCATGGCGACGGCCCGGGCAGGCAGGCCGACGTCCGTAACGCTGGAGGAGGAAACGGTGATGGCCGGTCTCTCCTGCGGCGAGGTTTCCCTGCTGGCCTGGGAGGTGCTCTCGCGCAGCGCCGCCGACTATCTGACCATCGGCGAGGAGAAGGTCGCTCCCGCCATGCGGTTGCTGGCCGCCGGCGCGGCGGGCGGCGGGCCGATCACGGCCGGCGAGTCGGCTGTGCCCGGCCTGATCGGACTGATCGGCGCGGCAGCGGACCCGGACCTGCGGGCGGCAATCGGACTGGACGCCGATTCCCGCGTGCTGCTGTTCGGCTGCGAAGGCGCGACCGATCCGGCGATCTACCGGGAGATCGTCGATGGCAATGGTCCCGGCGCGCGCCTGGAAGACCTGATCGATGGCTGAGCCGGGGGCGGAGCCGGCGCGCGGCTTTACGCCCGACGAACTGGCGGCGCGGACCGCCCGCGCCCAGGCGCTGATGACGGAAGCCGGCATCGACATCCTGCTGCTCACGACCGAGCCCGAGTTCCGCTATTACTCCGGCTTTCTCACCCAGTTCTGGCAGAGCCCGACGCGGCCCTGGTTCCTGCTGGTTCCTGCCGAGGGCAAGCCCGTCGCAGTGGTCCCCTCGATCGGCGCGGAGTGTCTGGCCCGCACATGGCTGGACGACGTCCGCAGCTGGCCCTCGCCCCGCCCCGAGGACGAGGGCGTGACCCTGCTGGCCGACGCGGTGCTGGAACTGGCGGGGCCGAGGGCGCGGATCGGCCTGCCCATGGGGCCGGAAACGCATCTGCGCATGCCGCTCGCCGATCACGCCCGCCTCGTGGCTGGGCTGGAGGACTGCGCCTTCGTGGACGCCGGGGCGATCGTACGGGAGCTGCGCATGACCAAGTCGCCGGCCGAGATCGGGAAGATCGCCCATATCTGCGCCCTCGTCTCCGGCGTCTTCGAGGCGCTGCCCGGTTTCGTGAGCACGGGCATGAGCGAGGCGGAGATCTTCCGCGCCTTCCGCATCGAATGCCTGCAGCGCGGCGCCGATGACGTGCCCTATCTGGTCGGCGGCGCGGCCCCGGGCGGGATCGGCGACATCATCTCTCCGCCGAGCGAGCGGCGAACGGAGCCGGGCGATGTGCTGATGCTGGACACTGGCGCGACCTTCGATGGCTATTACTGCGATTTCGACCGCAACTACGCCTTCGAGCGGGCCGACGACGATGCGCGCCGCGCCTACGCCACCGTCCGGGCCGCCGTCGACGCGGGGTTCGAGGCGGCGCGGCCGGGGGTCACCTGCGCTGAACTTTTCCGCGCCATGCAGGCGGTGCTGGAGCGGGGCGGGGCGCTCGGCAATGATGTCGGGCGCCTCGGCCACGGGCTCGGCATGCAGCTCACCGAGTGGCCTTCCCACCGGCCGGGCGACGAGACCGTGATCCGGCCGGGCATGGTGCTGACCCTGGAGCCGGGGATGACCTTCCGGCCGGGCCGGGTGATGGTGCTGGAGGAGAACATCGTCATCGGCGAGGACGGACCGGCCTGGCTGACCCGGCCCGCGCCGACGGAGCTGCCGGTGATCGGGGAGGGCGGCTGATGCGGCTGGACTATGATGTCGAGGCCGCGCCGCCGCGCCGCGCCGCGCTGGGGCTGATCCTGCTCTCCATCGACGAGACCATCGAGCGCGACTTCCGCCGCCTGCTGCCCGGCGATGTGGCGCTGTTCCACAGCCGGGTGCCGAGCTCGCCGGATCTGACCGCCGAGACCATCCGCACCATGCGCGAGACCCTCCCCGACGCCGCGGCGCTGCTGCCGCAGGCGGCGGCGCTCGACGCCATCGCCTATGGCTGCACCTCCGGCGCGACCGTGCTGGGCGAGGCCGAGGTCGCGCGCATGATCGCCGCCTCGCATCCCGGCACGCCGGTCACCAATCCGCTGACGGCGCTGAAGGCCGCCTGTGATGCGCTGGGCGTCAGGCGTCTCGGGCTGGTCAGCCCCTATGTCGAGGATGTCTCGGACTCGCTACGCGCCGCGCTGGAGGGTCATGGCGTGGGTGTCGCGGCCTTCGGCAGCTTCGGCCAGAAGGAGGAACGGCTGGTCGCGCGCATCGCCAAGCCGTCGATCGTGGAAGCCATGACCGCCATTGGCGCGGCCGCCGATGTCGAGGCCGTCTTCGCCTCCTGCACCAATCTCCGCGCCGTCGATATCCTGGCCGAGGCGGAAGCGGCGCTGGGCAAGCCGGCGCTGGCCAGCAATCAGGTGCTGGCCTGGCACCTGCTCCGGCTGGCCGGCGTCGAGGACCGGGTGGAAAGTCTCGGCTGTCTCGCCGGGGTGGGGCTCAGGGGCTGAGCGGCGCTGCTTTCCGTTGACCGGCGCGGCGCCAGAAGATGAAGGGCAGCGCCACGGCGTACATGGTCAGACCGTAGACGCCGGACGGCAGGCTGAAGGGCGGCAGGCCCGAGGCCTGCTCCACGATCAGCGAACCCACGGTGATGCCCAGCGTGGAGTTCTGGATTCCGGTCTCGATAGCGATGGCGGTGCCCTGGCGCTGCGACAGGCCGGCAAGGCGCGCGAGCCCCAGGCCGATCGCCAGCAGGACGACGTTGAGCGCCACCAGCGACGGGCCGAGACGCGGCAGGTTCTCCACCAGCAGGCTCCAGTTGAGCACGATGGCGCCGATGACAATGAGGACGAACAGCACCAGCGCCAGCACCGAGAGCGGGCCTTCGGCGCGGGCGCTGAAGCCGGGCGCGAAGCGTCGCACGGTCATGCCGATCGCCACCGGCACCGCGGTCATCGCGAACATGGCGAGGCCGAGCGCGGTGACGTCGATCGCCGGCGCGTCGAGGCCCATGAAATGGTCGGCGAAGAAAGCCGCGAGAACCGGCACGGTCAGCACCGAAAGCAGGCTCACCAGGCCGGTCAGCGAGATCGAGAGCGCCAGGTCGCCGTGCGCGAACCGGGTCAGCACGTTCGAGGTCACGCCGCCCGGACAGAGGGCCAGGATCATGACGCCCACGGCCAGCGCCGGCGGCAGGCCGGCGAAGCTCGCCAGCACCCAGGCGACAAGCGGGATGGCCACGACCTGGGAGATCAGGCCGATGACGAAGGCGCGCGGCGCGGTCAGCACGCGGGCGAAGTCGGCCACCGTGAGGCCGAGGCCCAGCGAGAGCATGATGATCGCCAGCGCCAGCGGCAGAAGCTGAATGAAGATGTCCACCTGTATCCCCCGTCCCGGCCGCAAACGACGATGAATCGCGCGGTGGCGTCAAGACTAGTCCGGAAGTGCGCGGTACACGAGCGCCCGCCGCCTCGCCATTGGTACTCGCCTTTCTGCGTATTCCTGATTGCCCTGCCCGCCCGGCGTGTTCATCATGTTGGGAAGAATGAAGAATCAGAAATGATTGCGCATCGGGGCTGCCGGACGGGCCGGCTGTCTCCGCGTGACGAGGGAGGTATCTCATGACCGAGAAGAAGACCGGACTGTCCCGCCGCAAGGCGCTTCTGGGAGGCGCGGCGCTGGCCGCAGCGCCCGCCATCATCGGGTCGGGTTCGGCCCGCGCGCAGGAGAAGATCGTCTGGAAGGTGCAGTCGCACTGGCCGAAGGCCTCCGCTTCCTATGGCGACAGCCTGCAGGTCATCGCCGACGAACTGGCGGAGATCACCAACGGCCGCTTCACCCTGGAACTCCACGGTGCGGGCGAATTCGCCAAGGGCGCCGAGATCTTCCAGATCGTCAAGAAGGGCGTGGTCGAGATGGGCACCCTCTCGCCGGGCTACATCCTGGGCGAGGCGCCGATGGCCGGTCTCTGCCTTGGCGTGCCGGGCACGTTCCGCGAGCCCTGGGAGTTCCAGTACTATCTGAAGAACATGGGCGCAGAGGCCATGTTCAACGAGGAACTGGCCTATCACGGCGTCGTCAGCCGCGCGGAGAAGGTCTATCCGACCGAACTGGTGGTCTCGAAGGAGATCAACGATGCGAGCGACTTCTCCGCCATGAAGCTGCGCTCCTCGGGTTCCTACCTGAAGTACCTGGAGGCCGCTGGCGCTGCACCGCAGTACGTCGCCGGACCCGAGCTCTATCAGTCGCTGGCTTCCGGCGTCGTCGACGGCGCCCACTGGGGCGCGGCGCAGGGCGCCCAGTCCATGTCGTTGTGGGAAGTCGCCAAGTTCCACATGAAGCCGACCATGGGCATGGCCATGGATACGCTGATCATGAACAAGGCGGCGATCGACGCGCTGCCCGAGGATCTGCGTTTCACGCTGATGATGCATCTGGAGAACCGCTTCTGGAAGCGCTGCGCCGAGTATCAGTACAAGGAGATGACGGCGCTGGCGGCCGGCATCGCCGACCACGGCGTCAAGGTGAAGCAGTTCCCCCAGGGTGTGCTGGACAAGTTCGCCGAAGCGTCGCGCGCCATCCTGGAAGAGGAGCGGGCCAAGGGCGGCAACGCCGCGAAGGGCACCGAGATGCTGGTCGAGTTCCTCAAGGTGCTGGGCTACGCCTGACCGCGACATCTGCCGGGGCCGGGGCCGGGGGCAGGGAACCCCGGCCCCGGCGCCTGCGTCCTTCGCCGGTCGGAGCTCCGGACCGATTCCGGGCGACCGGTCGTGCGGAAGTTCGGATCCTGAATTGAGTGGATAGTCACATGGGCGCCATCACGGCGATCGCCCGGATGATCACGACGACCAATCTCTGGATTGCCAGGGTGGTCAACTGGGCGGTCCTGATCCTGTTCGTCCTGCTGCTGGCGGATGTCATCATGCGCAAGGTGGTCGGTGCGCCGATTTCCTGGTCGCAACAGGCCTCGCGGCTGATTTTCGGCGTCTATGCCATCATCGGGGGCGGCTACCTGCTGGCCCGCCGCGAGCACGTCAACGTCGACCTGTTCTACGGCAGTTTTTCGAAGAAGCGGAAGGCGGCCGTGGATATCGCGACCTCGTTCCTGTTCTTCTCCTTCATGATCGTCTTGCTGCCCAACGCCTACGAGATGGCGGCGCAGTCCGTCTGCATGACCGAAGGCGTTCCCCCCTGGTGCAAACCGGAGGTGGATGAACTCGCCATCTGGAAAGCGCCGCTCTGGCCATCGAAATGGATGATCGTCGTGGCCGCCACTTTGCTGTTGCTGCAGGGCATCGTGAAATTCGCCGCTGACGTGTTCATCCTGATGGGCATCGACGTGGACGAGACCGCCTTTGGCCCGATCGCCGATGGCGCGGAGGGCAAGGTCGATGTCTGAAATCGTTGTGGCCTATGCGGCCATGGCCATCGAGTGGAAGACGTTCCTTTTTTTCGGCCTTCTGTTTCTCTTCATCCTGCTGGGCGTGCCGCTGACCTTCGTGCTGGGCGGCCTCAGCGTCATATTCATCTTTGTCGAGTTCCAGGCGAATCCGGCCTCCGACGGCCTCTATCTGGTGGCGTCGAAAATATGGGACCTGATGGAGACATCATCGCTCATCGCGATACCGCTCTACGTCTTCATGGCCATGGTTCTGGAACGATCGGGTGTCGCCCACGACCTCTACCGGATGATGCATCTCTGGTGGGGCGGTCTGCGCGGCGGTCTGGCCATCGGCACGGTGCTGATCTGCACCATCTTCGCGGCCATGTCCGGGATCTCCGGCGCCGCCGTGGTGACCATGGGGACCATCGCCCTGCCGCAGATGCTGTCGCGTGGCTATGACGCGCGGCTGGCGCTGGGCGCGATCAATGCGGGCGGCGGCTGGGGCATCCTGATTCCGCCGTCGATCCTGATGGTGCTCTACGCGCTGATCACGGAAGTCTCGATCGGCAAGCTGTTCGCGGCCGGCGTCGGTCCCGGGTTGCTGCTGTTCGCGCTCGTCTCCGCCTATATCGGCATCCGCTGCTGGTTCCAGCCAAGGCTGGGCCCTTCGCTGCCGGCCGAGGACCGCGGGACCTGGCCCGAGAAATTTCGCGCTCTCAGGTCCGTGCTGCTGCCCATCATGATCATCGTGATGGTGCTCGGGGCGATCTTTTCGGGTCTTGCGACCGTCACGGAGGCGGCGGCGGTCGGCGTGCTCGGCGCTCTGGTCGCCAGCGCGGTCAACCGCAAGCTGAATACGCGGCTGGTGAAGGAAGCCGCCATCCGGACCTTCCGTCTCACCACGCTGATCACCTGGATCGTCTTCGCGGCGCATGCTTATTCCACGGCCTATACCGCGATGGGCGCGGAGAGTTTCATCACGCATCTGACCGAGCAGATCCCGGGCGGCCGCTGGGGCGCCATGCTGTTCATGATGGTCGTGCTGTTCTTCCTCGGCATGGTGCTGGACCCGGTGGGGATCATGCTGATCACGCTGCCGGTCTTCCTGCCGCTTGTGAACGCGCACGGATTTGATCCGGTGTGGTTCGGCATCCTCTTCGTCGTGATGATGGAAATCAGCTACATGACGCCACCATTCGGCTTCAACCTGTTCTATCTCAGATCGGTGACGCAAGCGGATCCGTCCATGCGGCACCTGACCATGAAGGACATCTACTGGTCGGTCGGGCCCTATACGGTGGTTGAGCTGTTCGGCCTGTTCCTTATCGTGCTGTTTCCGGCCATCGCGCTGTGGCTGCCGGACCTGCTGTTCTCGGGGAACTGACGCCGCCCATGTCGTGCCAGCGGCGATGGGCGGCGGACGCCGGCAGGTCGCCGGACACTCAGGTGATTCGCCCGGCGCGGGCGTCGTCGGATTGCGGGAAGGGAATTGGTGGAGCCGAGGGGAATCGAACCCCTGACCTTCGCATTGCGAACGCGACGCTCTCCCATCTGAGCTACGGCCCCACGCGGCCCGGACGGCGTCCGCCGGGCCGCCCGTCTATAGGGGGCGACCCGGCGGACTGTCAAGCGCGTTCGCGGCCCGCTCAGGCCTTGGCCAGCGCCTGTTCCAGGTCGGCCAGGATGTCGTCGATGTGCTCGATGCCGATCGACAGGCGGACATAGGAATCGGAGACGCCGGAGGCCGTCTGCTCCTCGGGCGTGAGCTGGCTGTGGGTCGTGGTCGCCGGGTGGATGGCCAGGCTGCGCGCGTCGCCGATATTGGCGACGTGATAGAACAGTTCGAGCGCATTGATGAACTTCGCGCCGGCGTCCTTGTCGCCCTTGATCTCGAAGCCCAGCAGGCCGCTGTAGCCGCCCTTGAGATGGGCGTCGGCGCGGCGTCTGGCTTCGCCGTCCTGAAGGCCGGGGAAGATCACCTTGTCGACCTTGTCGTGGCCCTTCAGATAGTCCGCGACCTTCGCCGCGTTCTCGCTGTGGGCGCGCATGCGCAGCGGCAGGGTCTCGAGGCCCTGCAGGAACTGGAAGGCGTTGAAAGGGCTCATCGCCGCGCCCAGGTCGCGCAGCAGGGTCACCCGCGCCTTCAGGATGTAGGCGATGGGACCGAGCGGCTTCACGGCCTCCGCCCAGACGGCGCCGTGATAGCTCGGATCGGGCGTGTTCAGGGCCGGCTGACGCTCCTTGTGGGCTTCCCAGTCGAAATTGCCGCCGTCGACCAGCAGGCCGCCGATGGAGGTGCCGTGACCGCCGATGTACTTGGTGGCCGAATAGACGATGACCGCCGCGCCATGCTCGAACGGCTTGCAGATGATGGGCGCCGCGGTGTTGTCCATGATCAGCGGGATGCCGAAGCCGCGGCCGATCTCGGCGACCTCGGCAATGGGGAACACCTTCAGCTTCGGATTGGGCAGGGTCTCCGCGTAATAGGCGCGGGTCCGGTCGTCGGTCGCGTTGGCGAAGGCCTGCGGATCTTCCGGGTCGACGAAGCGGACTTCGATCCCCTGGTCCTTCAGCGTGTTGGCGAACAGGTTCCAGGTGCCGCCATAGAGGTCGGTCGAGGAGACGATGTTGTCGCCGGCGCGGGCGAGGTTCTGCACCGCGAAGGCGCTCGCCGCCTGACCCGACGCCAGCGCCAGCGCCGCCGCGCCGCCTTCCAGCGCCGCCACGCGCTGTTCCAGCGCGTCGCAGGTCGGGTTCATGATGCGGCTGTAGATGTTGCCCAGCTCCTTCAGCGCGAACAGGTTCGCGGCATGCTCGGTGTGCTGGAACTGGTACGAGGTGGTCTGGTAGATCGGCACGGCGACCGCGCCGGTCGTCGGGTCGGCGCGGTGTCCCGCATGCAGGACGATGGTTTCCGGGTTCTTCGAATCGAGGCTCATCTCTGGGGCTCCTTTCCACGAGCACAAGGGACCAGCGAGGGGCCGTTACGGCGACGGCGCGTCCCGGTTCGTGTCGGTTCGGGCGGTGGAGACGAAAAAGCCGCCCGATCGGCTGAACCCGGGGCGGCGCTCGGTCCGGAGCAGACCACCTCTTTAGCAGTATTTCTTCGAAGCGGGCTTCCGCTCCCGCGCCCGCAAGCTGGCTCAAATCGGCGCGAAGGGGACGCTATGGAGACCGCGCCGCGCTGTCAAGCGGCGTGTTGTTCTGCTATTTTCACATTATATGTTCGTAAAATAGAATCCGGTCAGGGCTTCGCGCGACGCCGGGCCCGAAACCGCCGCACCGCCACGGGCAGCAGGGCCAGCAGGCCGAGACCGACAAACGCCAGGATCACGTCGGTGGTGAAGATGTCGCCGAGGTCCGGTTCGCCGCCGGCGCGGAAGATGCTGTCCAGGCCGTGGCCGACCTGGGCGTAGACGAAGCCGCCGGGAATGATGCCGATGAAGGTCGCCGCGACATAGGTCCTGAGACGCACGCCGAGGAAGGCCGGCGCCAGGTTGACGACGAAGAACGGGAACAGCGGCACCAGGCGCAGGAACAGCAGGTAACTGAAGGCGTTCTCGCGGAAGCCCTCCTCCAGCCGCTTCACGCGGCCGCCGGCGCGGCGGCGCAGGGCGTCGCCCAGGGCGCTGCGGGCGGCGAGAAAGACCAGCGTCGCGCCGATGGTGGCGCCGATCACGGCCCAGACCGTGCCGAAGATGTTGCCGAACAGGAATCCGCCGGTGACCGTCAGCACCGTCGCGCCGGGCACCGACAGCGCCGTTGCGGTGGCATAGACGGCGATGAAGGCGATCGCGGCGAGAACCCGACGCTCGGCGACGAAGGCCTGCAGGGCGTCGCGGTTGTCCCTGATGGCGCGGAAGCTGAGCCATTCGTCCAGGCCGAAGGCGAAGAACGCCGCGATGGCGAGGATCAGCAGCGCCAGCGGCCCGAAGCGGCGCAGGACTCCCGGTCGTTTCGCGCTCTCGCCATTGTGGCTGTCGGTCATGACGTCCTGTCGCTCCGGCGATGGGGAATGGGCCGGCGCTGCGCCGTTCTTCGGAAGGCCTTCACAATGGCGAGGAACCCCGTCGCCGGCAATGTCGCGCCCGCCGCGGCCGGATCAACGCTGCGCGAGGGGCAGGTGAGCGCCGCTGCGGGATTGAGCGCGGCCGGCGGCTGGGTCAAGATCGCGCGGTCCGAACCTGGGGAGGAACTCGACCAATGACCGTGCAGGAACTGAACTCCATCATCGAACTGCTGACCAGCCGCCCGCAGCCGGAGAACCCGCCGCCGGCCGAGATGCGGGAGCGGTTCGAGAAGCTCGCCACCTTCCTGCCGACGCCCGGCGACGCCAGGACCGAGGCCGTCGACGCCGGCGGCGTGCCAGGCGAGTGGGTTTCCGCGCCGGGCGCCAATCAGGACAGGGCCGTGCTGTTCCTGCACGGCGGCGGTTATGTCATTGGCTCCATAAACACCCACCGCACGCTGGCGTACAACCTGTCGAAGGCGGCGGACGCGCGGATCCTGCTGATCGACTACCGCCTGGCGCCGGAGAACCCGTTCCCGGCGGCGGTCGACGATGCCGTGGCGGCCTACAAATGGATTCTGGGCCAGGGCTTCAAGCCGGGAGATATCGCCGTCGCAGGCGACTCGGCGGGTGGCGGCCTGACCATGGCCTTGCTGCTGGCGCTGCGGGACGCGGGCGTGGAACCGCCCGCCTGCGCCGTGCCCATGTCGCCCTGGGTCGACATGGAAGGCGTCGGCGAGAGCATGGCCGCCAATCACGATATCGACCCGATGGTGCAGAAACCGGGCCTCGACCGCATGGCCGGCATGTACCTGAATGGCGCCGACGCGCGTCAGCCGCTGGCCTCGCCGATCCACGCGGATCTCACGGGCCTGCCGCCGCTGCTGATCCAGGTCGGCACCCGGGAAACCCTGGTCGATGACGCGCGCCGGCTGCACCGCAAGGCGCTGGCCGACGGCGTGCAGTCTTCGCTGGAGGAAGCCGGCGGCATGATCCACGTCTGGCACCTGTTCGCGCCGATGCTGTCGGAAGGCCGGGAGGCCATCG
This sequence comes from Minwuia thermotolerans, assembly GCF_002924445.1. NCBI lineage: Bacteria > Pseudomonadati > Pseudomonadota > Alphaproteobacteria > Minwuiales > Minwuiaceae > Minwuia > Minwuia thermotolerans. The sequence continues at coordinate 68,614 of NZ_PIGG01000045.1, read as the reverse complement.
ATCGGGCGGGCCTGTTCATCCGCACCCGCGCCGGCGCCTGATATCCGCTACGGGCCGATGCGCTCAGTGCGCGTCGGCCCATGAATCGCCGACGCCCGCCTCCACCGTGAGCGGGACGGAGAGGCGCGCCGCGCGCTCCATGGTGGTCTTCACGGCCTTGATGGTGGCGTCGACCTGATCCTCGGGCGCTTCGAAGATCAGTTCGTCGTGGACCTGCAGCAGCATCTTCGCCGCCAGCCCGGCGTCGTCGAGGGCGGCGGGAATGCGGATCATGGCGCGCTTGATGATATCGGCGGCCGAGCCCTGAATCGGCGCGTTGATCGCTGCCCGTTCCGCGAAGCTCCGCCGCGCCGGGTTCTTGTCGCGGATCGTGGCGAGGTGGATGCGGCGACCGTAGAGCGTCTCCACGAAGCCGTGTTCCCTGGCCTGTTCCCGCGCCTGGTCCATGTAGTCCTTCACGCCGGGATAGCGCTCGAAATAGGCGTCGATGAAGCTCTTCGCCTCGCCCTGGGGGATCTGCAGCTGCCGCGCAAGTCCGAAGGGCGAGATGCCGTAGATGATGCCGAAGTTGATCGCCTTGGCCTTGCGCCGCGTGGCGCCGTCCATCTCGGCCAGGGGCACGCCGAAGACCTCCGAGGCGGTGAGCGCGTGAATGTCCGCGCCCTCGGCGAAGGCGCCCTTCAGCGCCTCGATGTCGGCGATATGGGCCAGGATGCGCAGCTCGATCTGGCTGTAGTCAGCCGAGATCAGCTTGCAGCCCTTCTCGGCGACGAAGGCACGGCGGATCTTGCGGCCCTCCTCGGTACGGATCGGGATGTTCTGCAGGTTCGGATCGGACGAGGCGAGACGGCCCGTCGACGCCCCGGCCATGTGATAGGCGGTGTGAACCCGGCCGGTAAGCGGATTGATTTCCTTCTGCAGGGCGTCGGTATAGGTCGACTTCAGCTTGGTGAGCTGGCGCCAGTCGAGCACCCGCCGCGGCAGTTCATGGCCCTGGGCCGCCAGGTCTTCCAGGATGTCCGCGCCGGTGGCGTAGGCGCCGGTCTTGCCCTTCCTGCCGCCGCCGAGGCTCATCCGGTCGAACAGGATCTCGCCGAGCTGTTTGGGGCTGCCGATGTTGAAGCTTTCGCCGGCCAGTGCGTGGATATCGCTTTCGATTTCGGCGGCGCGCAGTTCGAAGTCGTTGGACAGCTCGCGCAGGATTTCCGCGTCGACCTTGATGCCGGCCTGTTCCATCGCCGCGATCACAGGCACCAGCGGGCGTTCGATGGTCTCGTAGACGGTCGCCATGTGCTCCTGCGCCAGGCGCGGCTTCAACACCCGCCAGAGCCGGAAGGTGATGTCGGCGTCCTCGGCGGCGTAGTCGAGCGCCTTGTCCAGCGGCACCCTGTCGAAGGTGATCTGCGCCTTGCCCGTGCCCGCGACCTCCTTGTAGGGGATCGGCGTGTAGTCCAGATGCAGCCGCGAAAGCTCGTCCATGCCGTGGCCGTGGGCGCCGGCGTCCAGCACGAAACTGAGCAGCATTGTGTCGTCGATCGGGTGCATCGGCGCGCCGGCGCGCTGCAGCACCGTGCAGTCGTACTTGATGTTCTGCCCGATCTTGAGAATGCCCGGATCGGCGAACACGGGCCGCAACGCCGCGATGGCGTCAGCGAGCGGAATCTGCTTCGGCGCATCCGCGGCCCCGCCGCCCAGATCGAGTTCGCCGTCCGGCGCCGCGCCGCGGTGGCGCAGCGGGATGTAGCAGGCGTGGCCCGGCGCGGTGGAAAGCGAGATGCCGACGAGATCGGCCGCGACCGCGTCGAGGGAATTCGTTTCCGTGTCCACCGCGACGAAACCGCATTTGCGGATCTCCGCGATCCACTTCTCCAGCGCCGCCATATCCTGAATCAGTTCGTATTCGGCATCTTCCGGCGGCGGCGTTTCGGCGACTTCGTTCAGGGCCTGACCCTCCTCGCCGCCGAAGCGCGCGCGGACCCGGCTGGTCAGGGTGCGGAAGCTCTGCGCCTCGAGGAAGCCGATCAGCGGCGCCGGATCGGGGGCCCCGATGATGAAGCCGTCAATGTCGTGTTCGACCTCGACGTCGCGCTTCAGCCGGACCAGGTCCCGGCTGATCCGCGCAAGCTCGGCATGCTCGATCAGATTCTGACGGCGCTTGGGCTGCTTGATCTCTTCGGCATGAGCGAGAAGGTTTTCGAGGTCCCCATATTCCTCAATGAGTTGCGCAGCGGTCTTGATGCCGATTCCCGGTACGCCCGGCACGTTGTCGGTTGAATCCCCGGCCAGCGCCTGGACGTCGACCACCCGCTCGGGCTCCACGAAGAACTTCTCGCGCACCTCGGCGCGGCCGATCGGGCGGTTCTTCATCGGGTCCAGCATGGTGACGCCGCCGTCGACGAGCTGCATCAGGTCCTTGTCGGAGGAGACGATCACGACGTCATGGCCGTCGGCCTTCGCCTGTTCGGTGTAGGTCGCGATCAGGTCGTCGGCCTCGTAGCCTTCCATCTCGATGCAGGGCAGGCCGAAGGCGCGCACGGCGTCGCGGAACAGCGGAAATTGCGGCACCAGGTCCTCGGGCGGCGGCGGCCGGTTGGCCTTGTAGTCGCTGTAGATCTCGTTGCGGAAACTCTTGGAGGAATGGTCGAAGATGACGGCGAAGTGGGTCGCCTTGCCGGACTGCAGCGTCTCGTCCAGCAGCTTGTAGAGCATGTTGCAGAAACCCGAGACCGCGCCGACATTGGTGCCGTCGGGGCGGGTCAGCGGCGGCAGGGCGTGATAGGCGCGGAAGATGTAGCCCGAGCCGTCGATCAGATAGACCAGATGCTTGCCGTTCTCCGCCATCAGCGCGCCGTCCTTCGGGAATCCATTCGGGCCGGCATTCTAGCCGTTGAGCGCGGACGCGACAGGGTCGATCTGGCCCGGGCGGGCCCTCAGGAACCGGGCTCCTTGCGCTCGGGGCCCTGATAGACGAAATGCCGGCCGCAATAGGGGCAGTCGATCCGGTCGTTGCGGCCCATTTCCAGATAGACGGTCGGATGGCCCAGGGCGCCGCCGCCGCCGTCGCAGGCGACCCGGCGCTTGTCGATCTTCACGGTTTCCGCCGTAGCCACGGTCATCCCCCCAACACTTGTCTCATCCAAGGCGGCGCGATGATACAACCTCGTCCCCGCGGTTCAACAGATTGATCGCGGCGGGGGAAATCGGGCATGGTCCGCGCCCCGACTTCTGCATATATGCAACCATGCCGACCGCGCGACGGCGCAGAACCGTCCGCGGAATCCTGGGGAAACGAACGGACCTGACCGCCATGAGCATCGATCACGCCATCCTGGCCGAGGGCCTGCGCAAGACCTATCGCGGCTCGAAGGGCGAACCCGGCAAGGAAGCCCTCAAGGGCGTCGATCTTTCCGTGCCGCGCGGTTCGTTCTTCGCCCTGCTGGGACCGAATGGCGCGGGGAAGTCCACCTTCATCAACATCCTTGCCGGACTGGTCATCAAGTCCGGCGGCGCCGCCTCGATCTGGGGTCACGACATCGACCGCGCGACCCGGAAGGCGCGCTCGGCCATCGGCGTCGTGCCGCAGGAACTCAATCTGGACGCGTTCTTCACCCCGCGTGAGGTGGTGGAATTCCAGGCAGGGCTCTACGGCGTGCCGAAGAAGGAGCGCCAGACCATGGAGGTCCTCGACGCCATGGGGCTGGCCGACAAGGCCGACGTCTATTCGCGCACGCTCTCGGGCGGCATGCGCCGGCGGTTGCTTGTGGCCAAGGCGATGATCCACCGTCCGCCGGTGCTGGTGCTGGACGAGCCCACCGCCGGGGTCGACGTGGAACTGCGCCAGCAGCTCTGGGGCTATATCCGCCGGCTCAACCAGGACGGCACCACGATCGTGCTGACGACGCATTACCTCGAGGAGGCCGAGGAGCTTTGTGACACGATCGCCATCATCGACAATGGCGAGGTGGTGGTCAGCGAACCCAAGGAACGGCTCGTCCGGCGTCTGGACCGAAAGACCATCGCGGTCCGGGTCGAGGGGGAGGTGGGCGAGCTGCCTGCCGAGCTCAGGCGCATGGGCGCTGAAGTCGATGACGTGGGCTACATCTCCCTGAGCTACAGGCCATCGAAGGACTCCATCGGCGCCATGCTCGCGGCGGTACAGGCGGCGGGCTATCAGATTGTGGATGTCACCACCCACGAGGCCGATCTGGAGGATGTCTTTCTGTCGATTACGCGGCAGGTCAAGAACGACGAAGCGGCATGAGCGCGGACGCCGGGGCCGCCTCCGTCCCGGCAGGCGGCGGCGGATTCGGACGCCATGTCGGCCAGACGCTGAAGCTCGCGGGACCGGTTATCGTCGCCCGTTCGGGTGTGCTCATCATGATGGCTGTCGATACGGCGATGACCGGCCGGGCCGGCGGCGAGGAGCTGGCCTGGTTCGGCATGGGTCTCTCGCCGACCATCGCGCTGACGCTGCTGGGCCTGGGTTTCCTGCTCGGCGTCTCGATCCTGACCGCCCAGGCCGACGGCGCCGGCGAGTCCGGGCGGACCGGCGGCATCTGGCGCACGGGTCTCGTTCACGCCGCGGTTCTCGGCCTGGCGTTCCTGCTGATCTGCCAGTTCGGCGAATTCCTGCTCGGCGCCGTGGGTCACGACCCGGCGCTTGCCGCTGGCGGCGGCGAGGTGATGCGTATGCTGGGCTACGGCCTGCCGGCGGTGATGGTCTTCGTCGCCAGCTCGTTCTTTCTCGAGGGATTGAGCCGGCCGCTGCCCGGCATGGTCATCATGATGGCGGCCAACGTGGTCAATTTCGGCCTCAACTGGGTGATGATCTACGGCAATCTGGGCTTCTCCGGCATGGGCGCCGAGGGCGCGGCCCTGGCCACGACGATCGCCCGCTGGCTCACCGCCTTCGCCATTCTGACCTATATCTGGTGGCTGCCGGACCGCGACCGCTTCGGCATCCGGCGCGCGAGCCTGCCGGAGGCGCGCGTCGGCCGCCGGATGCGGCGACTGGGCTATCCCATGGGGCTGGCGATGTTCGTGGAAGTCGCGGCCTTCACCACGATGATCCAGCTTGCCGGCTTTCTCGGCGGCGATGGCATCGCCGGCTACCAGATCGCCCATAACCTGGTAGCGCTGGTGTTCATGTCGGCCATCGGGCTGGGCGCGGCGACGGGAGTCAGGGTGGGCAACGCCGTGGGCCGCGCCGACCCGCAGGGCGTGCGCAGCGCTCTCGCGGCCGGACTGGGGCTCGTTGTCGCCGCGATGACCGTGCTGGGCGGCAGCTTCCTCGCCATCCCCGAGACGCTGGTCGCGGTCTACACCGCCGACGCCGGTGTCGTCGCCTTCGCCCTGCCGGCGCTGGCTGTGGCGGGAACCATGATGATCTTCGACGGCTCCCAGGCGGTGCTGATCAATGCGCTGCGCGCCCTGGGCGACGTCTGGTTCCCGATGATGGCGCAGATTCTGTCCTTCTGGGTGCTGGCGATCCCTGCAGCCTGGATCATGGCCTTCCATCTGGAGCTCGGGACGGCCGGCCTGATGGGCGGAATCTACATCGGCGTGGTCGCTGCGACGGCGGTCAATGGCTGGCGCTTCCGGCGCATGTCTCACCGCCCGTTGCGCCGCGCCTGAAGCGCCCGGCGGCGCGCCGGACGTTGTAACCGCCCCAATTCGGCCTCATCTTGGACAAATGACGGGCCCGCTTGTGTTCCAGTCAGGTGTCTGGATACCTGCAGGAACAACACGCCGTTCAGGGAGTGACGAGGGGTGAGCGAGACAATTGCACTGGTCGATGACGATCAGAACATCAGGACATCGGTAACCATCGCCCTGGAGGGCGAAGGGTTTCGCGTACGCAGCTTCGGCGACGGTATCGAGGCCCTGCGCGGACTGCAGACCCAGCCCGCGGACCTGGTCGTCCTCGACATCAAGATGCCGCGCATGGACGGCATGGAGGCGCTGACCAAGCTGAGGCGAAATTCCGACGTGCCGGTGATCTTCCTCACCTCGAAGGACGACGAGGTCGACGAGGTGCTCGGCCTGAAGATGGGCGCCGACGACTACATCACCAAGCCGTTCTCCATGCGCCTGCTGGTGGAACGCATCCGCGCAGTGCTGCGCCGCCGCGAAGCGGCCGGCGCCGGCGGCGAGGGGGAGCGGAAGATCATCATCCGCGGCGATCTGATGCTGGATCCGAACCGCCATCACTGCGAATGGCGCGGCCGCGAGATCAAGCTGACGGTGACCGAGTTCCTGATCCTCGAATCGCTCGCAATCCGGCCGGGCCACGTGAAGACCCGCGACCAACTGATGGACGCCGCCTACGAGGAGAACGTCTATGTCGACGACCGCACCATCGACAGCCACATCAAGCGGCTGCGCAAGAAGTTCAAGGCCGTCGACGAAGGCTTCACCGCGATCGATACGCTCTATGGCGTGGGCTACCGGTTCCGCGAAAACTGAACCGGGCGTCGATGTCGCCCCTTGCACGCCGTATCCTGACCATCAACCTGCCGGCCTTTCTGGTGCTGGTCGGCGCCTGGTTCTACCTGGACCAGTACCGCGCCGGCCTGCTTGAGGCGCGCCAGCAGGCGCTGGAGAAGGAAGCCCACCTGATCGCGGGCGCACTGGGCGAAGCGGCGCTGGCCGGGCCGATCGAGGATCTGCGCATCGACGCGACGCTCGCGCCCTATATTCTCCGCCGCGCCGTGGTCACGACCAACGCCCGCGCGCGGCTGTTCGATTCGAACGGCCGGCTGATGGTCGACAGCCGCCGCCTGCCGGCCAGCGACAGGGACGTCGAGGCCCGCCGCCTGTTCGATCCGGACCGGTCGATCTGGCCGCTGTCGCTGGCGCGCGACCTCTGGGACCGGGCGATGAACTGGCTGCCCCGGCGGGGCGAGTACCCGGCCTATGACGAAGTGAGCCTGTCGTCGGACTGGACCTGGCCGGGCATTGCCACGGCCCTGCAGGGCGGCGACGCGCGCCAGGTATGGACGCTGCCGGACGGCCGGCTGCTCATCGGGACGGCGGTGCCGGTCCAGGCGCTGAAGCGCGTGCTGGGCGCGGTGGTTCTGACTGTCGACAGCGCCGAAATCGACGCCGCCGTGCGCCGCGAACAGGTCGGCACGCTGGCTGTCTTCGCCGTGGCCGCGCTGATCACGTTCCTGCTGTCGGTCTTCCTCTCGCGCTCCATCATCCGCCCCGTCCAGCGTCTCTCACAGGCCGCCGACAAGGTCCGCAACCAGGGCGGTCAGTCCGCCGATATTCCCGATCTCAGGAATCGCCACGACGAGATCGGCGATCTCTCGGTCTCGTTGCGGGAGATGACCTCGGCGCTGAACGCCCGCGTCGGCGCCATCGAGACCTTCGCGGCCGATGTGGCTCACGAACTGAAGAATCCGCTGACCAGCCTGCGCAGCGCCGTCGAAACTCTCGAGCGTGCGGAGAAGCCCGAGCACCGCGAGCAGCTCAGCCGGATCATCCTGCAGGATCTGGCGCGGATGAACCGGCTGATCAGCGAAATCTCCGACGCCAGCCGCATCGACGCGGAGATGGGACGCATCGAACGCGAACCCGTCGATATCGGGCGCATGGTCGTCGACCTGCAGGAGGTGCTGCAGTCGCCCCGGCCCGACATCCGCATCGACATCGAGGTCGAACGGGACCGCAGCCTGATGGTGCTGGGCGCCGAACACCGGCTGGGCCAGGTGCTGCGCAACCTCGTCGACAATGCGGTTTCGTTCAGTCCGGCGGGCGGTCGCGTTCTGGTGACGGTGCGGCGGGACCGGGCGGACGTGGTCATGTCCGTCGAGGATCAGGGCCCCGGCGTGCCGGAGGAAGCGCGCGCCAAGATCTTCGAACGCTTCTACTCCGAACGGCCCAGCGGCGAGGATTTCGGCAGCCATTCGGGTCTGGGGCTGAACATCTGCCGCCAGATCATCGAGGCGCACGGCGGCACCATCGAGGTGGAGAACATCCGCGAGGTGGGCAAGCACGGCCTGCTGGTCGGTATCCGCGGCGCCCGCTTCACGATCCGCATACCCGCTCTCGCCCGGGGCGGAGAAGGTTAGGGCCTACGCCTTCGCGGCGCCGGCGCGGATCTGGGCGGAGGTGCGGCGGCTGCCGTCGGGAGACCAGCCGGGCGGGCCGAACAGGTAGCCCGCCGCTTCCCGCAGGTTCCTGGCCCGGCGCAGGTCGCCGATCATGTCGGCCCATTCGTGGAAGGCGATGCGCAGGGGGTTGAAGGTGCCGAGTTGCTTCACGATGCCGTAGCGGCAGGGCTCGGCGTCGTCCTCCGGCACGAACGTGCCGAACAGGCGATCCCAGATGATCAGGATGCCGGCATAGTTGCGGTCCAGATAGCGCGGATTGACGGCGTGATGGACCCGGTGATGGGAGGGCGTGTTGAAGATCCACTCGATGGGGCGGGGCAGGCGGCCCACGCTCTCGGTATGGATCCAGAACTGGTAGACGAGGCTGACGCCCTTCTGGAAGACGATCAGCGCCGGCGGAAAACCGATCAGCGCCAGCGGCAGCCAGAGCACGAAGGTGCCGGCAGCGTTTCCGGTCCACGTCTGGCGCAGCGCCGTCGACAGGTTGTAGTGGCGGCTGGAATGATGGTTCACGTGGGCCGCCCACCAGAAGCGGTGTTCGTGGCTGAGCCTGTGGAACCAGTAGTAGACGAAATCCTCGGCGAACAGGATCAGCGCGAAGGCCCACCACTGGAAACCGATGTCGAACAGCGCGAACCGGTGCGCCCAGACGGTCAGGCCGTAGATCAGGATCGCGAAGGGGATGCCGAGCGCCAGATTGCCGAGTCCCATCACCAGGCTGGCCGTGGTGTCGCGCAGCTCGTAGCGGCCGCGCGCCAGCCCGAGACGGCCGATCGCGAGTTCCAGCACGATCAGTACGATGAAGGCCGGAATGGCGATGGCGACTGGATCCGGTAGCGTCATGAGACAGACTTTTCCCCGAGATCGCCATAGAGCGCAAGGACCGGACGCCAGCGGTCGAGCTCGGCGTCGCCGGCGAAGCGCATCGCCAGCCGCGACTGCCCCAGCGTGCGGAAATGAACCGTCAGGAGGGGCGGGGCGCCACGGATGGTGAGCCGGCTGACATCGTCCGGGGCAAGCACGCTGACGCCGACGTCATCGCCCATCGAGCGGATGACGGCGAGACGGTCCTCGCCGGCGAGCCAGGCGAGCCCGCTCTTGCGGTCGGCGGAAATCGCCGTGCGGACGGCGGAGAGTCCCTCGTCCGCCAGCGCGCGGCTCACATTGCCCTCGTCCAGGTCGACCGATCGCCCCCCGCGCAACAGCCAGACGAGCACGACGATCAGCGCAATGCCGGCCAGCGGCAGAATGAAGGCGGTGGGGTCCATGGCCGCGCCTGCTCAGCCCGATCCGTCGCGTTCGCGCGCGTGGCGCGGCAGGCCGTCTTCGATCACGGGCCAGGCGCGGGCGCTTTCGGTCCAGAGGTGTTCGCGCGGCGGGAAGGCGTCGGGCTCGTCCAGCGTCGCCAGCGCGATGTCGAATTCGTCCTTCAGGTCATCGCCCTGCCAGTAGAGCGGCGTTCCGCAGGCGCCGCAATGGGCGCGGACCGCGATGTCGGATGACCGCCATACCGCCGGCTCGCCGGCCCACTGCACCGCATCGGCGGCTAGGGTCAGGAAGGCGAGAAACGGCCCGCCGGCGTGCTTCTGGCACATGCGGCAATGGCAGTAGAAGACAGCGCTGGGCGCGGCGAACAGGCGGTAGCGCACCGCGCCGCAAAGACATCCGCCCTCCAGAACCTTCATGCGTCCGGTTCCGAGAGTTCGATCCACGCCGGCGTGTGGTCGGAGGCCTTTGGCTCCCCGCGCGGAGCCTTGTCGACGCCGCTGGCCACCAGCCGGTCCGTCGCCTGTGGCGAGAGCAGCAGGTGATCGATGCGCAGCCCGTGATCCTTCTGCCAGGCGCCGCGCTGATAGTCCCAGTAGGTGTAGAAATGCGGCTGCGGATTGAACACGTGCACGCCATCCGTCAGACCGAGATTCAGGAGCTGGCGGAACCGGTTGCGGCTTTCCGGCTGGCAGAGCGCGTCGTCGGCGAAACCGGCGGGATCGAAGACGTCGTCGTCGGTTGGACAGACATTGTAGTCGCCGGCCATGATGAAGGTCTCCTCGAGCGACAGCAGTTCCTGCGCGCGCCCGATCAGCCGGTCCATCCATCCCAGCTTGTAGTCGAACTTCGGCCCCGGTACGGGATTGCCGTTGGGCAGGTAGAGCCCGCAGATGCGGACGCCGTCCACGGTGGCTTCGATGTAGCGCGCCTGTTCGTCGCCGTCATCGCCGGGCAGGCCGGTCTGTACGTCCTCGATCGGCCGTTTCGACAGGATGGCGACGCCGTTGTAGGACTTCTGCCCGTGGATCGCGATGTTGTAGCCGAGATCCTCGATTTCCATCGCCGGGAAGTTCTGGTCCTCGCACTTGGTCTCCTGCAGGCAGACCACGTCCGGCGCCGCGGCGCCCAGCCATTCCACCACGCGGGGCAGGCGGGCCTTGATGGAGTTCACGTTCCAGGTGGCGATGCGCATGACGTCCCCTCGATTCTCGCTCGGGCAGGGGAATTTCTCGGCTCTCGGGGGCCGGATTGCAAGTCGCGAAGAAAGCTTCCGCTATCCCGCGTCGTGCGCCGCCAGGTCGCGGTAGAGGCCGCGGGCTTCCGAAGTGGGACCGCGCCGTGCGCCGATCTGCACGACCTCGATGACGCAGACGTCGTCGCCTCTCGGGAAGGTCAGGACATCGCCGGGCCGGATTGTCTGGCTTGGTTTGGTCACCACCCGCTTGTTGATCCTGAACCGGGTTCCCTTGACGGCCTTCGCCGCGAGCGAGCGGCTTTTGAAGAGGCGGGCGTACCAGAGCCAGAGATCGATGCGGATGGCGCTTTCTGTCATGTCTTCCTCAACTCCAACAGGGCTGCGAAAGGTGAATCGGGGTCCGGCGGGACCGGCTTGCGGCCACGGCGGCCGGCGTTTGCGCTCTTGCGTCCGGACGGCTTCTCGCCGCGCTTGCGCGGCCTGTAGAGCAGCGGGCCGTCTTCCTGCGGCCTCTGGGTCATGTAGCCGAGGCCGGCGAGAACGGGCTGCAGGCGTTCAGCCCCGCCGCCCAGCATCGACATCAGTGCGTGATCGGCTTCCGCCTCCCCTTCACGCGTGGCCCTGTGCGCATGGCTGGCGATACGCTCCACCATGTCGACGCGCACGGCGATGCGGCCGAAGCGCTCGTAGCCGGCCAGCAGCAGGGCGTCGCGCTGCATGCCGCCGGGCGCCTCGAAGGAGACGCGGCCCTGGTCTTCGGCGGGATCGAAGGTCCGTTCGCCCAGGTTGTGCAGGATGGTGCGCCAGCGCGTCGCCTCCGGCTTCAGCAGCGCGGGACAGAAGATGGCGAAGCGGCCGAGCTGCACCCCGCGATACTTGAACCGGCCGTAGTCCTTGGGCTCGAGCTGCCGGAGCTGCGGCTCCACGGCGGCCCGGGGCAAGACGCCGAGCCGTTCGACGAGCTGGAAGGCGACGCCGCGGGCGGCGGGAGAGAACTCGGCTTCCTCCAGTCCCATGATTGGCCGCATCAGCTGCGCCACGCGGCCGGCGATCCACTGCTGCAGGCGGCCGATCAGGGCCTCGGTTCGCTGCGGGGCAAGCTGGTTGCCGGCAATCAGGCGAACCTCGGGCTTCAGCACGTGCCCGCCGCGATGCAGCCGCGCGATGCGCTCCGAGCGCCAGGCCAGCACGCCGTCGTCCAGCAGTTCCAGATCCTCGTCGGGGCAATCGGCGATGCGCCGTGCGCGGGCGTTTAGCGCGCCGGCCAGGACGTGGTTCACCGCGGCCTTCATGGCCTTGTTGTCCATCGCGGACCGGTCGGCGACGAACAGGAGTCCGTCCAGATGGCCGACATACTGGCCTTCGACAGAAACACCGCCTTCGTTGTCGACCGCGGCCTCCACGTTCTCGGCGTCCCGGAGGCGCTTGACCAGCGTGCCGGTGCGGCGGTCGACGAAACGCTGGGTCAGCTTGTCGTGCAGTGCGTCCGACAGACGATCCTCGATGGCCCGCGCCCGGGCCTGCCATTCGACCGGGTCGTCCAGCCAGACGCCGCGGTGGGAGATGTAGGTCCAGGTACGGACATGGGCGAGGCGGGACTGCAGCGTGTCGATATCGCCCTCGACCCGGTTCAGATGGTCGAGCTGGCGCGCCATCCAGTCCCGGTGGATGGCGCCCGCCGAGGTGACCTGGGTGTAGATCTGGCCGATCAGCCGGACATGGCTGTCGTGCATGGTCTTCCGGAAATCCGGAATCTGGCAGATGTCCCAGAGCGTGATCAGGTTCTCGCGCGTGGCTTCGGCGCGCTGGCGGATCGTCTCGTCCTTGAGCAGCGCCTTCAGGCTGCGCAGGTCGTCCGGCTGCCGGGGCGGGACCAGCCAGGGATAGGGCGGCGGCGCCTCCAGCGCCCGCAGCAACGCCTTCGGGCTGTCGTAGTCCAGCCGCGCCGAACGCCAGCGGAACTGATTCTGCGGCTCGAAATGGTGGTTCTCGATCGCCGCGACCAGCTCCTCGTCCAGTTCGTCCACATCGGCGGTGACGCCGAAGGTGCCGTCGCGCATGAAGCGGCCGGCGCGGCCGGCGATCTGGCCGTACTCGGCCGGGCCGAGCACGCGGCGGCGATGGCCGTCGAACTTGTGTGTGCCGGCGAAGGCGACATGGTCGATGTCCATGTTCAGGCCCATGCCGATGGCGTCGGTCGCGACCAGGAAATCGACCTCGCCGGCCTGGTACATCGCCACCTGCGCGTTGCGGGTGCGCGGGCTGAGCGCGCCGAGCACCACGGCCGCGCCGCCGCGCTGACGGCGCATCAGCTCCGCGATGGCATAGACGTCGTTGGCGGAGAAGGCGACGACGGCGCTGCGCCGGGGCAGGCGGGACAGCTTGGTGCGGCCGTCATAGCGCAGCGTCGAAAGCCTCGGCCTGGACGTCATCATCGCGTCGGGCAGCATGCGCGCAATCAGCGGCCTTGCGGTCTCCGATCCCAGGAACATCGTGGTCTCGATGCCCCGGGCGTGGATCAGCCGGTCGGTGAAGACGTGGCCGCGTTCCGGGTCGGCGGCAAGCTGGATCTCGTCCACCGCCACGAAGTCGAAGCTGCGCCCGAGGGGCATTGCCTCCACCGTGCAGAGGAAGTAGTGCGGGTTGGGCGGGACGATCTTCTCCTCGCCCGTCACCAGGGCGACATTGGAGCGGCCGACCCGCTCCACGACCCGGTCGTAGACCTCCCGCGCGAGCAGGCGGAGCGGAAAGCCGATGATGCCGCTGGCGTGGCAGAGCATGGTTTCCACCGCAAGATGAGTCTTGCCGGTGTTCGTCGGGCCAAGCAGGGCGACCGTGCGTCCCTTGACCGATGCGGAACCCATGAAGGTCATGTCGTGACTCTCGGAGCAGCCGGGCGGCGTGGCAAGGGGCATGTGGCAAAACTCAACAATTCCAACAGGTTTGCGCCGACATAGTGTGTCATTTGCATGACGGAACGGTCAAATCCGGCGAATCGCCATGCGCCTGGCCCGTGGCTGGCGGGCCTGCGGCGACGCGTTCCCCGATTGTCGTTGCATGGGCGGGGGGACTTGGATACCAGAAGCGCGCCATGAAGAAAGCGATGCACACGGCGCTGCTGCCGGCCGGACTGCGCGACGCCCTCCCCGAGGAAGCGGAGATGGAGGCGGCGGCGGTCCATTGCCTTATGACGGCCTTCGGGCGTCAGGGCTACCGGCGCGTGAAGCCGCCGCTGCTCGAATTCGAGAGCAGCCTGCTTACCGGTCCCGGCCAGCAGCTGTCGGCGCAGGTCTTCCGGCTGATGGACCCGATCTCGCAGAAGATGATGGGCCTGCGCGCCGACATGACGCCGCAGATCGCGCGCCTGGCGACGACCCGTCTCGCCTCCGCGCCGCGGCCGCTCAGGCTCTGCTATTCAGGTCAGGTGCTGCGTGTGCGCGGCGACCAGCTGCGGCCTGAGCGGCAGTTCACCCAGGCGGGCATCGAGATCTTCGGGACCGACGCCGTCGCCGCGGAGGCGGAGATCGTGTTGCTGGTGGTGGAGGCGCTCAGAGCCGCGGGGGTGCGGGGGATCACGGTCGATCTCACCTTGCCGGCGCTGGCGCCGATGGTGCTGAAGGGCAGGGGGCTCGACGATGCCGCCGTCGCCGCGGCGCGCCGCGCGCTGGACGCCAAGGATGCAGGCGAACTCCGTGCGCTGGTGAACGGTGACGAGACGGTTTTCGGTCTTCTGGAGGCCGTGGGCGAGGCCCGCGAAGCGATCGCACGGCTGAAGCGCCTCGCCATCGACGGCGAGGCGGGGATGCTGGTGGACCGGCTTTCGGCGCTTGTCGGCGAAGTTACGGCCGCCGATCCGGAACTCGCGGTCACGATCGACCCCGGCGAGTATCGCGGCTTCGAGTATCAGAGCGGCATCGCCTTCGCCGTCTTCGCCCGCGGGGTCCGGGGCGAGATCGCCCGTGGCGGACGTTATCGCGGCGAGGCGGGCGAAACGGCGGTCGGCGCCACGGTCTATCTCGATTCCGTGCTGCGCGCGCTTCCCAGGCGCCAGCCGCCGCGGCGGCTCTACCTGCCGGCCGGCACGCCGCGCGGCGCGGCGCGGGACCTGAAGGCGGAGGGCTGGACGGTGCTGCACGGCCTGGACGCCGCTGACGATACCGAGGCCGAGGCGCGTCGCCTCGGCTGCAGCCATGTGCTCGGGGACGGCGGACCCGTCTCCCTGGACTGACCGGACAACAAGCGGGGAAAATCCATGACCAACGTGGTCGTCGTGGGCGCCCAGTGGGGCGACGAGGGCAAGGGCAAGATCGTGGACTGGCTGTCCGAGAAGGCGGACGTCGTCGTGCGCTATCAGGGCGGCCACAACGCGGGCCATACGCTGGTCATCGATGGCGTCACCTACAAGCTGGCGCTGCTGCCCTCGGGCATCGTGCGGCCCGGCAAGCTCTCCATCATCGGCAATGGCGTCGTGCTCGATCCCAAGGCGTTTCTGGAGGAGGTCGCCCGCCTCAACGCCCAGGGCGTTTCGGTCACGCCGCAGAACCTCAGGATCGCCGCCAATGTCTGCCTGATCCTCGGCCTGCACCGGGACCTCGACGCGCTCCGCGAGGAGGCCGCGGGCCGGGGACAGATCGGCACCACCCGGCGCGGCATCGGCCCGGCCTACGAGGACAAGGTGGCCCGACGCGCCATCCGGCTGGCCGACCTGAACGACCGCGACACGCTGGAAGAAAAGATCGAGCGGCTGCTGGTGCACCACAATGCGCTCCGGCGCGGACTGAAGCAGCCCGAGATCGATCCGGCCGATGTCCTGGCCGAACTGGATGCGGTCTCGGAGGAGATATTCCCCTACGCGGACCATGTCTGGCGGACACTCGACCAGACGCGCCGTCAGGGCCGGCGCATCCTGTTCGAAGGCGCCCAGGGCGCGATGCTGGACATCGACCACGGCACCTATCCCTTCGTCACCTCGTCCAACACCGTGGCCGGGCAGGCCGCGACCGGATCGGGCACCGGACCGCGCACCATCGATTACGTGCTGGGCATCACCAAGGCCTACACCACCCGCGTCGGCGCGGGGCCGTTCCCGACCGAGCAGGACAACGAGGTCGGCCGCCGCATGGGCGAGCGCGGCCACGAGTTCGGCACCAACACCGGCCGCGCCCGGCGCTGCGGCTGGTTCGATGCGGTCATGGTGCGCCAGGCGATCCTGACCGGCGGCATCGACGGCGTCGCGCTGACCAAGCTGGACGTGCTCGACGGCTTCGAGGAGTTGAAGGTCTGCGTCGCCTACGAGATCGACGGCCAGCGGATCGACTATTTTCCCGCCAACAAGTCCGAGCAGATGCGGGTTCAGCCGGTTTACGAGACCTTCGAGGGCTGGTCGGCCTCGTCCTACGGCGCGCGTTCCTGGAGCCAGCTTCCGGCGGCGGCGGTCAAGTATGTCCGCGCCATTGAGGAACTGACCGGCGCGCCGGTCTCGCTGCTCTCCACCAGCCCCGAACGTGACGACACCATCGTGGTCCGCCACCCCTTCGAGGTGTAGGGGCTACTCGAATCCCGGGGCGCCGGTCTGTCCTACTCCGCCGGCGCCAGGTCCAGTTCGGGCGTGTGGTCGCCACGGCCGGAGCCGTCGCCCTTCCGGCGGCCGTGCACCGCCTGGCCGACGCGGACGCCGAGCGCCAGCAGGCAGGGCGTCACCACCAGCGTGAGAATGGTCGCGAAGCCGAGACCGAAGGCGACGGCGCTGGCGAGCTGCACCCACCACTGGGTCGACGGCGCGCCGATCGCGATGGTGCGGGTGAAGAAATCGATATTGGCCTGGAAGACCATCGGCATCAGGCCGCAGATCGTCGTGATGGTGGTCAGCAGCACCGGTCGGAGACGCTGGGCGCCGGTGCGCACGATCGCCTCGTAGCGGTCCATGCCCTGCTTCTCCAGATGGGCATAGGTATCGATCAGGACGATGTTGTTGTTGACGACGATGCCCGCCAGCGAGATCACGCCGACGCCCGTCATGACGATGCCGAAGGGCTGATCCATCACCAGAAGCCCGATCATCACGCCGATGGTGGACATGATCACCGCGGTCAGGATCAGGAAGGCGCGGTAGAAGCTGTTGAACTGCGTGACCAGGATGATCGCCATGATGAACAGGGCGATGACGAAGGCCTGCATCAGGAACTGCATCGACCTGGCCTGTTCCTCGTCGGCGCCGCGGAAGGTGATCTCCACGCTTTCCGGGATATCCTGGGTGTCCAGCCAGGCCTTGATCTCCTGCACCTTGTCGTCGACCAGCACGCCCTCGGCGACGTTCGCCTTCACCATCAGCCGGAACTTGCCGTCGATGCGCTCGATCTTGCCGACCTTCGGTCGGGCCTCGCGCTTGACGAAGTTCGACAGCGGCACCGAACCTTGGGGCGTGTTGATGTTGAGATTGTCCAGCATGTCGAGATTGCGGTACTCGACGGGGAAGCGGATGCGGATGTCGACATCTTCCTCGGCGTCGTCGGGCAGGTAGTCGTCCGCGAGCACGCCGTTGGTGACGAACTGGACATAGGCGCCGATGGTGGCGACGTCGACGCCGAAGCGGCCGGCCATGGCGCGGTCGACCTCCAGTTCCCACTGAATGCCGGGGAGGGGGCGCGAGTCCTCGATGTCCTGCAGGTCGGCGACCTCGTTCTCCAGATAGTTGCGGATCCGCGCGGCCACCGGGTCCAGGCTCTCACGGTAGATGGAGGTGATCTGGACCTGGACGTCCTTGCCGGTGGGCGGACCGGCCTCGGGCTCGCGCGGCTCGACCACGATGCCGGCGATGTCGGATGTCAGGCGGCGGATATGCGGGAAGATCTCGTCGACGGAGCGGCGGTCTTCCCAGTCCTTGAGTTCCAGGTTGATGATGCCGATGACGTCCTCGGATATGTCGGAGCCGTCCTCGTTGCGCTTGCCGGCGCGCGTGTAGACCGACGAGAAGTCGTCCAGCGTCAGGATCCGGTCCTCCACCTGGCGCACCAGCGCATCCTGCTCGCGGACCGACAGATTGCCCCTGGCATGAACGTAGACCAGCGCCTGTTCAGGCTCGACGTCGGGGAAGAACTCGACCCCCTTGCCGAAGGTCCCGTAGGCCACGTTGACGCCGATCAGTGTCGCCACGGCCAGCGCGACGATGACCGAGGGCCAGAGCGCCGGTCGCTTCATCACGCCTGAGAGGAACCTGGCGTACATGCCTGTAAAACCGGGAATTTCCCGGATCGATCCGGATTCCGCCATGGCGACCGCGCTGTTCTCGCCGGTCGGGCTCTTGCCGAAGATCGAACCCAGCGTCGGCACGAAGATCAGCGCCATGAGCAGCGAACCCGAGAGCGTGGTGATGAGCGTCAACGGCAGGAACTGCATGAACTCGCCGACCACGCCGGGCCAGAACAGCAGCGGCATGAAGGCGGCCAGCGTGGTCGCCGTGGAGGCGATGATCGGCCAGGCCATGCGCTTCGCCGCCAGGGCGTAGGCGGTCCGGCGGTGCTCGCCCTCGGCCATCTTCCGGTCAGCGAATTCGGTGACCACGATGGCGCCGTCGACCAGCATGCCGACGGCCAGGATCAGCGAGAACAGCACCACGATGTTGATGGTGAAGCCGAACAGGAACAGGTAGAGGATGCCGATCAGGAACGAGCCCGGGATGGCGACGCCGACCAGCAGGGCGGAGCGCAGGCCCAGCGCGGCGACGACCACGATCATCACCAGCAGGATGGCGCTGATGACGTTGTTCTGCAGGTCCGTCAGCATGGTGCGGATCTGCTGGGAGCGGTCCTGGCTGAAGGAGACCTCGACGCCTGCCGGCCATTGCGTGGCGGTCGCGCCGACCATGGCCTTCACCTGGTCGATGGTGTCGATGATGTTGGCGCCGAGGCGCTTCTTGACCTCCAGCGCCACTGCCGGCTTGCCGTCCAGGCGGGCGAAGTTCTCCACGTCCTTGAAGGTGCGGCGAATGGTGGTGACGTCCGCCAGCGTGACCACGGCGTCGCCATCGGTCTTGATCGGCAGCGTCAGCACGTCCTTCGCGGTCTTGAACAGCGCCGGCACCTTAATCGCGAAACGGCCATTGCCGGTGTCCAGCGCGCCGGCGGCCACCAGACGGTTGTTCAGGTTCATGGTCTGGACGAGCTGCTGCTGGTCGATCTGGTAGCTTTCCAGCCTGGCCGGATCGATGATCACTTCGAGCAGCTCTTCCCGGTCGCCGGCCATGTCGACGCCGAGGACGTTGGGCAGGCCCTCGATACGGTCCTGCAGGTCGCGCGCGACCTTGAACAGCGCGCGCTCGGGGATGTCGCCGGACAGCGTGACCACGATGACCGGGAACAGGCTGAAATTGACCTCGTGGACCTGTGGTTCGTCGGTGTCGTCGGGCAGTTCGCTCTTGGCCAGGTCGACTTTCTCGCGGACGTCGTCCATCGCCTGGTCGGCGTTGAAACCGGCATCGAACTCCAGCACCACCGAACCGAAGCCGTCGGCGGCGATGGAGCGCATCTCCTTCAGCCCCTCGATACCCTGAAGTTCCTGCTCCATCGGACGCACCAGCAGACGCGACGCGTCCTCGGGGCTGATGCCCTCATGGGTCATGGAGACGTAGAGGATGGGGATGTTGATGTCGGGATCGGACTCCTTGGGAATCGCGATGTAGGCGGCGGCGCCGGCCGTCAGGATCAGCAGCAGGGTGGCGATGACGGTCCGCGCGCGGCTGATGGCCGCGTCGATCAGGGTGCTCATCATGGGCGCTGGTCCTGGCTGCCCGCCGCCCGGGCCACTTCCACGGTCTGGCCCTCGCGCACGTATTCCTGCCCAACGGTGATGATTTCGGCCGTCTGCGGCAGGCCGGCGACCCAGACTCCATCGGCGTCGTCAGCGATGATCTCAACCGGCCGGAAGCGCACCCGGCGCTCCCGGTCCACCGTCCGCACGCCGACATCGCCCTGGTCGTTGAGCGTCAGGATCGCGGGCGTCAGGCGGTGCGCCGGCGCCTCGCCGGCGGCGAGCTGTATCTCGGCGGTGACCCCGTCGCGGATGCGTCGCTCTGCATTGTCGGCCTCGACCTCGATGCGGAAGGTCCGCGTGCTGGCGTCCGCGGTCGGCGAGATGAAGCGGACCGTGCCCTGGACCGTGGCGCCGTCGACCAGCCGCGCCGTGGCGGGCGCGCCAACTTCGACCAGGCCGACCTCGCGCTCGGAGATGTTGCCGACGATCAGAATCGGATCGCGGTCGACGATGGTGGCCACCGGATCGCCTATCCGCAGGAAGGCGCCGAGCTGAATCGGCCGGACGGCGATAACGCCGTCGAATGGCGCGCGGATCGTGAGTTGCTCGATCTCGACGGCGACGCGCTTCTGTGCCGCGCGGGCCGCATCCAGCAGCGCCCTGGCCGTGGCGACCGAGGTCTCGGACTTGTAGCCCTTGGCGGCCAGCTTCACGGCGGCGTTGTACTCGATTTCACGCTGTTCGATCAGGGCCAGCGCTTCGAGGCGGCGGGCCTCGCGGTCCTCGGTGCTGAGGCGGGCGATGGGGTCGCCGGCCTTCACGGTCTCGCCCTTGGCCTTGTAGAGCTTGACCACCTTGCCCTCGGCCTCTGCACGGAGGTCGACGGTGCGGACCGACTCCGTGCGGCCGCGCACGCCGATCTCCATGGCGTGGGGACGGGCCTCGAAGACTTCGGTCTGCACGCGCATGATCTCGCGGTCTTCCGCAGGGGCAGTCAGTGCCGCGGTGGCGCGTTCGGCCCGGTCGTCGCCGGCATCGCCCTCACCGGCAGCCTGCGCTTCCGCGGCGCCGTCGCCTGATGGCTGCTCGATGGCCTGGGCGATCTCGTCCCGGAATACGCCGGTGGCGAGCCACCCGACCGCCAGCACTGCGATCACGATGGCGATGATGAAGGAGCGGTTCAAATCGGTTACTCCCCTGGCAGGGTGTCACGCCTTCAGTCGCCCGCGGAGCGGGCGAGCAGCGCTTCGGCTTCGAGCAGGTGGCGGTTGTCGTTCAGATAGTCGCGTTCCGCCCGGTAGATGGCGGCGCCGAAGCCCCGCATGAACTTGTCGACGTTCGACGTTGCGTTGCCGTGACATTCGGCGAGACCGTCGATCTTCGACTGCAGTTCGCCCAGCCGGTCGTCGATCAGCCGGGAGACCCGGGCGGTCGACATCAGGTCGGAGAACATCAGCATCGCCAGGAACTCGGAGCGGATCCGATCCTTGCGCGGCGGTTCGGAAAGCGCGTCCAGGAAGACCATGCGGCCGGCGGACGTGATGGTGTAGATCTTCTTGTCGGGGCGGCCGTCCTGCGCCTGTTCGGTGCAGGTCACCAGACCTTCCTCGGTCATCCTGGTCAGGGCCGGATAGATCGAGCCGAAACTGGCCTCGTAGAAGTGGCTCAGATCATCCTCGAAGGTCTTCTTGATTTCATAGCCGGTGGCGTCCCCGAATGTGAGGATGCCGAGGCAAAGGGTGCGGATATCCATGTACGCTCAACGCCTGATGGTAATTTAATTCAGACCGATATATATAGGATCGATATAAAATTGCAATCACGACCCTGTGCGATTCCCCTGTTCTCTGCCGGAAGGTTAGGATTGTTTCAACGTCTGGCGTGTATCGTGCGCCGGTTCCACAACGCCTGCGGACAGGTTGATGAGCCTCGAGGTCTACCGCGATCCCAGTGACCGGGATCTGAAGGATCCGCGCCTGCTGCGGCTGCGGCGGTACTGGCACGGCCTGCGGCAGGACGGGCGTCTGCCGTCCCGCGATCAGGTCGATCCGGCCGATCTCGTACCGGTGTTGCCCGTGATGTTCCTGATCGACGTGCTGGCGCCGGGCGGCTACCGCTATCGTCTGGTAGGCACCGACGTCGTGGCGGGCATGGGCTATGACATGACCGGGCAGCTTGTCTCCCGCGCCTATGCCGGACCCGACTGGAACGAGGTGCGCAAGGACTACGAGTTCGTGATTCAGGATCGCCGACCCTGCCTGACCGTCAACGATGTGGTCCTCAAGCCCGCGCGTCTGCGCAAGGTCTACCGCCGCCTGCTGCTGCCGCTGGCCAGCGACGGCGAGAATGTGGACGTGCTGATGGGGGCTGTGGTCTTCGTGCTCTGAGGCTTCAGGCGGTGCTGCTGACCGTCTCGGCGTCCGCCCGGTCGAACACGCCGGTTTTCAGCCGCGTGCCGAAGCCCGGTCCGGCGGGGGCCGTGACGCGTCCGTCCGCCACCTCTGGCAGGTTTTCGGCGATCTCGTTGTACCAGCCGAAATAGAAAGCGCGGACGAACTCCTGGATCAGCGCGTTCGGCATCGCCAGCACGAAATGGACCGAGGCGGCGAACTGCAGCGGCCCCGTGCAGTCGTGCGGCGCGACAGGCAGGCCGCGGGCCTCGGCCACGGCGGCGATCTTGCGCGCCTCGCTGAGGCCGCCGCACCAGCCCAGGTCGGGCATGACGACATCGACGAAGCCGGAGTTGATCAGCCGCGTCCAGTCGCGCAGGCCGCCGACGGTCTCGGAAGCGGTGATCTGGGCATTGGTCGCTTGCCTGAGGCGCTGGAAACCTTCCCAGTTGTCAGGCCGGATTGCGTCCTCGATCCAGAAGGGGCGGGCGTCCGTCAGCGCCTCGGCGATGCGCGCAGCCGCCGGCGGCGACCAGTGGCCATGAAGCTCGGCCATGATATCCATTCGATGGCCGACTGCCCGGCGGATCTTGCGGAACGGCTCCAGCGCTGTCTCCAGCTCCGCCGGGGAGATGTCGAAGCCGCGGCTGCGTTCCGCGGCGAAGTCGAAGGGCCAGATCTTCATCCCCGTGACGCCCATTTCCAGCAGGCTCTCGGCCAGGTCGCCGGCCTCGTTGAGAAATGCGTCGAGATCCTCGTAGGGCCCTTCGGCGCCGGCGCCGAGGCCCCAGTTGGCCGTCACCTGGCGCGGCGCCTCGCGGACATAGCGATAGCCGGCGCAGGTGTTGTAGACGCGGATCGAGGGGCGCGCGAGGCCGCCCAGCAGATCATGGACCGGCAGTCCCGTCGCCCGGCCGATGAGGTCGTGCAGCGCCATGTCGATGGCGGAGCGCCCGCGCATTTCTGCCCCCGAGCCGGAATAGCCGACATAGGGCGTGAGATCTCGGTTCAGCGCGTTGATCTGCCGGGGATCCCGCCCGATCAGAATGTCCGCGGCGGACTCGTGGATGTAGGCGACGGCGGCGCGCGAGCCGAAGAAGGCCTCGCCCACGCCCTCCGTTCCGTCATCGGCCGTCAGCCGGACCCAGAACAGATTTGGGAATTCACCCAGCCGGAGCGTGTCGACCTTGGCAATGCGCATGGGAAGACGCTAAGCCGCACCTGACGCTGCGGCAAGCGTCGTTCGTCTCAATCCCCCGGATCGGGTTCCGTCATCGCCTTCGGATCGATCCAGCGGTCGTAATCCTCGGCGCTGACCGCGCCGCTCTCCAGCGCCGCCTCCCGCAGGGTGACGCCCTTGTCGTGTGCCGACTTGGCGATCTTCGCGGCCGCGTCGTAGCCGATATGCGGGGCGAGCGCCGTCACCAGCATCAGCGAACGCTCCATCAGCTCGGCGATGCGCTCCCGGTCGGGCTCGATGCCGGCGATGCAGTTGTCCGTGAAGCTCTGCGCCGCGTCCGCCAGAAGGCGGATGGAGTGCAGCACGTTGTGGGCGATCACCGGCTTGAAGACGTTGAGTTCGAAATTGCCCTGGCTGCCGGCCACGGTGACTGCGGTGTGGTTGCCCATGATCTGGACGCAGACCATGGTCAGCGCCTCCGCCTGGGTCGGGTTCACCTTGCCGGGCATGATCGAGGAACCGGGCTCGTTCTGCGGCAGCTTCAGTTCGCCCAGACCGGATCGCGGGCCGGAGCCCAGGAAGCGGATGTCCTGGGCGATCTTGAACAGGCTGGCGGCGATGGTGTTGAGCACGCCGGAGATCTCCACCATGGCGTCATGCGCCGCCAGCGCCTCGAACTTGTTGGTGGCCGATTCGAAGGGCAGGTGGGTGATTTCCGCGATCCGCTCCACGAACGTCTCCGAGAACCCTGCGGGGCTGTTCAGGCCGGTACCGACGGCGGTGCCGCCCTGGGCCAGCGGGTGGAGACGGGGCATGGCGGCGCGGATGCGGTCCATCCCCAGTTCCACCTGCCGGGCATAGCCGGAGAATTCCTGGCCGAGGGTGAGCGGCGTCGCATCCTGCAGATGGGTGCGGCCGATCTTGACGATGTCCTCGAAGCTCTCGGCCTTCGCCGAGAGCGCTTCCTGCAGGTGCCGCAGCGACGGAACGAGGGCATTGCGAAGCTGTTCCACCACGGCGACGTGCATTGCCGTCGGGAAGGTGTCGTTGGAGGACTGGGAGCGGTTGACGTGATCGTTGGGGTGGACGGGATCCTTGGCGCCCATCTTGCCGCCCAGGATTTCGATCGCGCGGTTGGCGATCACTTCGTTGGCGTTCATGTTCGTCTGGGTGCCCGAACCGGTCTGCCAGACGACCAGCGGAAAGTGATCGTCCAGCCGGTTCTCGGCGACCTCTTTCGCTGCAGATACAATGGCTTCGCCGATCTTCCTGTCGAGAAGATTGAAATCCATGTTGGCCATGGCGGCGGCCCATTTCACCAGGCCCAGGGCGCGGATGAACGAGGGCGGAAAGCGGTCGGCGCCGATGCGGAAATTACCCAGACTGCGCTGCGTCTGCGCGCCCCAGTAGCGCTCGGAGGGCACTTCGATGATGCCGAAGGAGTCGGATTCCTGACGCGTGCCGCTGGACATTGCTGGTTCCCCCGCCTGTAGACGTTCCTTCAATGAAATCGGGACTCGGCCGATCATGCGCAAGATACCGCCATTCACCGGGCCGCGCCGGCGGCTGCGTCGGTTCCGCGCATCCAGATCGGCGGGGACGACCGCATCTAGGGAGGACGTGTCTCCAGCCGCCCGGGCAGCAGGGGAAACAAGAAAGAGCCTATGGCCAGGAACAACAAGAAGAACGACGGCAGGCCCATCGTCCTCATCACCGGCGCTGCGGGCGGTATCGGAACGGCGCTCGCCGAAGCGTTGTCCGACCGTTTCCACATCGTCGGCATGGACATGCCGGGGCTCGAAGCCGACTGCGAGCTGATCGAGTTCGACCTGACCGATGACGCCTCGGTCGCGGAGGCATTCGAGAAGTTTCGCGCCCGCCATGGCGGGCGCATCGCTTCCGTCGTTCATCTGGCGGCCTATTTCGACTTCACCGGCGAGGATCATCCGCTCTACGACGCGGTCAATGTCGAGGGTACGCGCCGGGTGCTGCGGCGGCTGCAGGACTTCGAGGTCGAGCAGTTCGTCTATTCCAGCACCATGCTGGTGCACGAGCCCTGCGAGCTGGGGGCCATGATCGACGAGGACTCGCCGATCGGGCCGAAATGGGCCTATCCGAAATCCAAGGCCGAGTCCGAGAGGGTGATTGCCGAAGAACACGGCGACATACCCGTCGCAATGCTGCGTCTGGCCGGGATGTACGACGGCGAAAGCGCCATCCCGACATTGTCGCAGCAGATTGCGCGCATCTACGAGCGCGACCCGAAGAGCCATCTCTACGCCGGCGATCAGCGCGCGGGGCAGGCGGTAATCCATCAGGATGATGTCGTCGAACTGTTCCGCCGAACCGTGGAACGCCGCAAGGATCTGCCCGAATGGTGTCCGATCCTCGCCGGCGAAGAGGCGGTGATGAGCTATGCCGAGTTGCAGGACGAGATCGGCCGCCTGATCCATGGAGAGGGTGACTGGACGACAGTGACCGTACCCGCACCGGTGGCGAAGGCCGGCGCCTGGGCCGAGGTCAAGGGCGAGCCGGTCATTCCCGACGACTTCGACCATGGCGAACCGCCTTTCATCCGGCCCTTCATGGTCGACATGGCCAGCGACCATTTCATGCTCAACACGCGCAAGGCCCGGGATCTGCTGGGCTGGGAGCCCCGCCGGCGTCTGCGCGAGGAACTGCCCGGGCTGGTCGATAGCCTGAAGACCGACCCGGCCGCATGGTACGACCGCAACGGCATCGTCCAGCCGTACTGGATGCAGGCTGCCGAGCAGAAGGTCGACAACGCCGAGGACGTCCGCGCCCGCCACGAGGCGCAGTTCCGCCGCGAGCACCGCAACAATCTCTGGGGCCACTGGACGAACATGGGGCTGGCCTTCTGGCTCATGACGTCGCCGCCGCTGCTGGATTACCAGGACCCGTGGATGGTATGGAGCGATGTCGCCTCGGGTGTCGCCCTTCTGGTCTTCGCATTCATTTCGCTGTCCTGGCGCCACGCCTGGGCGCGCTGGGTCACGGCCGCCGTCGGTATCTGGGTGATGGCCGCGCCACTGGTCTTCTGGGCGCCCTCCGGCGTGGCCTATCTGAACGGCACCCTGGTCGGCATGCTGGTGATCTGCTTCGCGGTCGCCGTGCGCCCGCCGCCCGGCGTCACCGCCGTCGCTTCGCAGACCGGACCGACCATTCCGAAGGGCTGGCCGTTCTCCCCGTCGAGCTGGTACCAGCGCGTGCCGATCATCGTGCTGGCCGTGGTCGGACTGCTGATCTCCCGCTATCTTGCGGCCTACCAGCTCGAGGCCATTCCGGGCGTCTGGGAGCCGTTCTTTCCGGGCAACGAGGCGGGGAAGAACGGGACCGAGGAGATCATCACGTCAAGCGTCTCCGAAGCCTGGCCCGTGCCGGACGCCGGCCTGGGCGCGCTCACCTATGCGCTGGAAATCATCGTCGGGCTGATCGGTTCGGCCCGGCGCTGGCGGACCATGCCGTGGCTGGTGACCATCTTCGGCATCATGATCGTGCCGCTGGGCGCGATCTCGATCTTCTTCATCGTGATCCAGCCGATCATGATCGGCACCTACTGCACGCTCTGCCTGATCGCGGCCGCCGCCATGCTGATCCAGATCCCCTATTCGGTGGACGAACTGGTCGCAACCGGGCAGTTCCTGGCACGGCGTCACCGGGCGGGGCGGCCCGTGCTGCGCATCTTCTTCACCGGCGACACTGATGAGGGCGCGTGGGAGGAGGTCACCGACGACTTCGAGCGGAGCCCGTGGGGCATCGTCCGCGAGATGGTGATCGGCGGCGTTTCGCTGCCGTGGAATCTGGCGCTCTGCCTGCTGGCCGGCGTCTGGCTGATGTTCACGCCGCTGGTGCTGGGATTCGAGGGAACCATGGCCAATGTCAGTCACCTGGTCGGCTCCGTCGCCATCACAGTGACCGTCACTGCGCTGGCCGCGCCGCTGCGCGCGGTGCGGTTCCTCAACCTGGTCCTGGCGGCCTGCCTGCTGGCGACGCCGTTCATGATCGGCGCTGGCATGGCCGGCTGGGCGTCATGCATCGGCAGTGCGCTCGCGCTCACGGCATTCAGCATTCGCCGCGGCCATATCCGCGACAGCTTCGGGTCCTGGGATCGCTGGATCTTCTAACTGCGGCGCGGCACTGTGGCGGCGGTCACGCTTCCCACGCCGGAAGCCGCGCTTTTCCACGTGTTTCGCGGCGGTTTCCATGAACGTCAACACGCGCTTAACCATGTAGCGAAGTCATCTTCCGCTCCGTCCAGCGGGCCGATCGAGGCCGCCGGCGGGAGAAAGGAGCTGAAGATGACTTACGAACTGATGACCGAACGGCTGGGCGCGAGCGCCCGCGGCGCCTTCCTGCTGTCCGAAATCGCCGGTGCGGCCTGCAGCGCCCTCGAGCGGTTGCGCGAGCGCCTGAAACGGGCCGCTGCCCGGCGCAGCGAGCGCCATGAACTGCTGTCGCTGCCGGCCCACCAGCTGCGGGATCTGGGGCTGGACCGGATGCATCTGGACGCGGGCCTGGTCTTCCGGCGGGACTGGTAGGCGCCGCGCCCCGGCCGGAGGCGGACGATCCGGCACGCGCGTGAGGGATGCAGGTCGGGCGGAGAGCGGCTGTTCACCGCTCCCGTCCGGCCGCGCCGTTTCCACGGTGCTTCACACGATGTTCCCCACCGGCGTCCGGTAGAGCGTCCTCCGAGAGGGCAAGTCACTGAAAGGAAAGATCAGTATCGAATGCCAAGCATGTACAAGCGCGTCGGCGGCGCTGCGACCGTCAAACGCATCGTCGCCGAGTATCACGAGGGACTAAGTGGGGTTCCGTATTTCAGCTCACGCTTCGAGAACACCGACATGGAGGAACTGGCGGATCGTCACCGGCGCTTCCTCACCTGGGTTCTCGATGGCCCCGCGGCGTTTGACAGTGCCGAGGACCGCCGCCGGGTCGCCGAACGCCGGCTGCCGCCGGAGGCGTTCGATGGTGCCATGAGCGTGCTGCGCAGCGTTCTCGACCGCCATCTCGGCGGCTCCGCCGACATCGAGCATGTGATGCGGGCGGTCCAACGCCGAGAGCCGCTGATCGTGAATCCCGACGATGAAGACGGCTAGCATTCAAGTGGCCGGGGTTCTTGACGCTTCTGAAGCGGACGCTGCCGCTGTATCTTCAGCGGCCATGAGCAGGGGATTGGAACTGCAGTGTCTCGGGCGTCTGGAACTCAGGCGCGACGGAGAGGTATTGCCACTGCCGCGTTCGCGCAAGACCCGGGCGTTGCTCGGCTATCTGGCGCTGACCGACCGGCGTTACAGCCGCGACCGGCTGGTTTCGCTCTTCTGGTCCGTTCCCGATGACCCCAGAGGCGCGCTGCGCTGGAGTCTCAGCAAGCTTCGTGTCGCTCTCGACGAGCCCGACCGCCGGCGGGTTCTGGCCGACCGCGACACGGTCGCGCTCGACCTTTCCGATGCGGATGTCGATGTCATCCGGCTGCGTGACCTGGTCGATGCCGGACTGGGCGACGTGAAGACGGAGACGTTGCTGGCGGCGGTGGAAGCCTTCGAAGGCGAGCTGTTCGCGGGGCTCGACCTGCCGGATTCGCACGAGTTCCAGTTCTGGCTGGTTTCGGCGCGGGAAAGCGCCGCGGGCATCCGCGCGAAGCTCGACCGCGAACTGCTGCGGCGTTTCGCCGACGACCCGGCCTGCGGGCTGCCGCACGCGCGGGCGCTGGTCGATTTCGATCCCTATGACCAGGAGGCGCAGGGAGCGTTGATCTCGGCGCTATGGCGGATGGGCGAGACGGCGCGCGCGGAGGCGCAGTACCGGCAGATCCTGCGGGAACTGGAGCAGGAGGGTATCGACGCTGCCGCTCTGCGGAACGCCTGGAACGACCGGAACGCCCGCCGGATCATTGCTGCGTCGCCTGCCGCCTCCGATGCGCCGGAAGCGGCATCGCGTGCCGGGCCGGCTGAGGTTGTCGGCGTCGCCGAGCCCCCCGCGGCCGAGGAGGCTGCGTCCATCCTGCGCCGGCCCGCCGTCGCCGTGCTGCCCTTCGACGACATGTCCGGCGATCCCGACAAGGCGTATTTCGCCGATGGCATCACCGAGGAGATCATCACCGCCCTGTCGCAGTGGCGGTGGTTCCCCGTCATTGCCCGCACCTCGACCTTCGCCTATCGCGGGCGGAACCTGCCGGTCGAGGATGTCGGGCGGCAACTCGGCGCGCGCTATGTGGTCCAGGGCAGCGTCCGCCGCGCCGGCGCACGCGTCCGGGTCGTGGCGCAGCTCATCGACGCCGAGTCGGGCCTTTCGATCTGGGGCCAGCGCTACGACCGGGAGATCAGCGACATCTTCGAACTGCAGGACGATATCGCCACGCAGATCGTGGTCGAGATCGAGCCCGAGGTCGCCCGGGCGGAACGCAAGCGCGCGGAGCGCCGCAAGCCGGAGTCGCTCGACGTCTGGGATCTGAACCTCCGGGCGCTGGCCAGCATCGACCGTGGCGGACCGCGCGACCTGCAGCGCGCGCTCGAGACGCTGGACCGCAGTCTGGAGATCGAGCCGCACAGCAGCTACACGCACGCGCTCCGGGCCTATGCGCTCTACAACCGCTCCCTGATCAACTGGACTGACGATCCGGTCAGCGCCGCCGGTCGGGTCATGGATGCGGCCCGGCAGGCGGTGGAGCTGGACGACAAGAACTGGCTGGGTCACGCCCTGCTCGGCATTTCGACGATGTGGCGGTTGCGCGATTACGACGGGGCGAGCGCGGCCGAGGAGCGGGCGCTCGCGCTCAACCCAACCGCGCCGCTGGCGCATCAGTTCCTGGGCTGCGTGCGCAATTTCGATGGCCGTCCGGCCGAGGCGCTGCCGCATCTGGCCTCGTCGTTGAAGCTCAATCCGGGGCCCAGCTCGGCCACGCTGCTGCTGGCCGACATGTCGCTTTCGCATTTGCTGGTCGGCGACCTCGACCAGTCCGTCACCTATGCCCGGCGGGCGATCAGCCGCTACTGGGGCAACACCCGCGCCTGGGAGCGGCTGGCGGCGGCGCTCGGCCTCCAGGGGCGCACGGCGGAGGCGGCCGAAGCCTTCCAGCAGATCGTCGGCCGGGGCGGCATGCCGGGCCCCGAATATTTCACCACGACCTATCCCTTCCGCACGGACGAGCACCGCGACAGGCTGCTGGGCGGCCTTTCCGAAGCAGGCCTGACGCTCTGACCACGGCGGTTCACATGCTGACCCGTCCGTATTTCCACGACTGAACGCGACAAACCCACGGGCGCTGCCACGCGAAAGCCAACGGGCCGCCCGCAATCTCCTTTCCAGCGACGGAGGCGCGACGCCCCGTAGCCACCGGGAAGGAGAAACGATCATGTACTACCACAACTACACCTACGCCGACACGCTGGCCGCCTCGGCGCGCGTGAACTGGCAGGTCGAGGACATCATCAATGACGGCAAGCGCCTCGACTTTTCGCGCCGTTTCATGCCGGAGGCGCTGGCGCGGGTCGAACCGCTGACCATGCTGAGCGACGACGAGCGGCGCATCCTCAACCAGGTCCGGGGCAATGCGTATCTCGGCATCTTCGGCCTGGTCGAGGAGTTCATCCTGCCCTTCGTGATGGACCACGCTCGTCCGCAGCTCGACGTCGACGACCACCAGACCCGCGCGATGCTGCAGTTCGCCACCGAGGAGGCGAAGCACATCCACCTGTTCAAGCGCTTCGCCGCGGCCTTCGAGGCCGGCTTCGGGACGCGCTGCGACCTCATCGGCCCGCCCTCGGCAGTCGCCGAGTTCGTCTTCGGTCACCCGCCGCTCGCGGTGGCGCTGACCATCCTGCATATCGAGTGGATGACCCAGCGCCACTACGTCGAGAGCGTGCGCGACGACCTGGATCTCGATCCGCTGTTCCGCAGCCTGCTGCGCCATCACTGGATGGAAGAGGCCCAGCACGCGAAGCTCGACACGCTGATGGTCGAAACCATCGCCGCCGGCCTCGACGAGGCGGGTATCGAGGCGGGCGTGCAGGGCTACGCCGCCATCGGCGCCTTCCTGGACGAAGGGCTGCGTCAGCAGACGGTCTTCGACCTGGACGCCTTCGAACGCGCCAGCGGCCGCAAGCTGGAATGGCCCGAGCGCGAGGAGATCGCCGAGCAGCAGCATCAGGCCAACCGCTGGACCTATCTCGGCTCCGGCATGAGCCACCCGAACTTCCTCGCCACGGTCGGCCATCTGAGCCCGGCGGCGCGCGAGCAGATCGAGGAAATGGCCCCGACCTTCTGCTGAACCACACGGCAAGCAACACCCAACAACCCATTGACATGAAGGAAAAGACAATGGCTGACACCACACAGAGCATGGACCTGATCAACGGCATCGACATCGCGGCCCTGGCCGGGGTCGCCGAGGCCGTCGCCGCCGACCCCGCGGAGGGCAAGGTGGGCTTCCGCGTCACCACCGACTGGTGCGGCGCCACGGCGAGCGAGACCCGTATCGAGGGCTTCGAGCTGGCCGGCAAGCATGTGCCGCGGAACTTCACCGTTCGCGTCGACGAGCCGACGGAACTGCTGGGCGGCGACAGCGCGCCGAACCCGCAGGAGTATCTGATGACCGCCTTGAACGCCTGCATCATGGTCGGCTACATCGCCGGCGCCTCGATGCGGGGCATCCGTCTCGACAGCGTCGAGATCGAGACGACCGGCGAACTCGACCTGCGCGGCTTCCTCGGTCTCGATCCCCAGGTGCCGGCCGGCTACGAGGTCTTGCGCTACACGGTCCGGATCAAGGGCGACGGCACCCCGGAGCAGTTCCGGGAGATCCACGAGAACGTGCTGGCGACCTCGCCCAACTACTTCAATGTGACCCGTCCTGTCCCGGTCGAGGCCACCCTGGAAATCGCCGGCTGACCCCCTCCCAGTCACCACGGCGAAGCTGCGCCCCCGGACCCTCCCCGTCCGGGGGCGCATTTCTTGTGCGCCGCGCCGCCTTCGCTAGGATGGGGCCGACGATTTCTGGGGAGGAATTGACGACATGGGCGAATGGTTCGCGAAGCGGCGCATCGGCGATCTGCCGAAACGCGCCGCGGCGCTCTGGGGCGGGCGTCTCGCGCTGGTTCACGAAGGCCGGCGCTTCACCTACGGGGAATTCGACCGGGAGGTCGACCGGGTCGCGAAGGGACTGATGGGTCTCGGCGTCCAGGCCGGCGAGAAGGTCGCGGTCTGGATGACCAACTGTCCGGAGTTCATGTTCCTGACCTACGCGGTGACGAAGGTCGGCGCCGTGCTGGTGCCGCTCAACACCCGCTACCGCACGGCCGATCTGGGCTATGCGGTGGGACAGTCCGACAGCGTGATGATGATCGCGGTGGAGCGTTCGGGGCCGGTCGACTATCGCGAGATGATGGCGGCCTGCCTCGCCGGCTACAGCCGCGACGGCGACCGGATCAGCCATCCCGAATACCCGAAGCTGCGCCAGACGGTGATGCTGGGCGCGCCGCTGGAGCACGGACTCGGCTGGGACGATCTGATCGCGGCCGGGGAGGCGGTGAGCGACGAACAGCTTTCCGCCCGTGCGGCGGCCGTCGACCCGGACGCGCCCTGGGTCATCGCCTACACCTCCGGCACCACCGGCAATCCGAAGGGCGTGCTGCACAACCACATCTGCCTGCGCATGATTCAGGAGCGCGCACTGCTCTGGAGCTACGCCGAGCGCGACATCCACCTCTGCTACCTGCCGCTGTTTCACCTCTACGGGCTGAGCGAGGCGGCCCTCGTCGCGATCATGACCGGCGCGGCCATGGTGATGACCACGGCCTTCGATCCCGACGAGGCCATCGGCCTGGTGGAGAGCGAGCGAGTCACGGTGCTGCACGGCTTCGACACTCATTACGCCGACCTGCTGGCGGCGAAGAAGCGGACGGGCGCCGACACTTCCAGCCTGCGGCTCGCCACGTTCCCGAGCGGTGTCGAGAACTCGATTCCCGTCGCGCGGCGCACCGAGAAGGAGCTTTGCCACGTGGTCAGCGGCTACGGCATGAGCGAAACCTGGGCCTACATCACGTCCTCGCGGCTGATGGACCCGATGGCGATGCGCACCGACGCTTCCGGCGTGCCCATGCCGGACATTCAGGTCGACATCGTCGACCCGGAGACGGGCGAGCCGAGCGCCATCGACGCCCCCGGCGAGATCCGGGTGCGCGGCTACTCGGTCATGATGGGCTACTACAACAAGCCCGAGGCGACGGCGGAGTCCTACGACGCCGACGGGCGGTTCTGCACCGGCGACATGGCGCTGATGCGCGGCGACGGCTACATGCGCTTCATGGGCCGCTACAAGGACATGCTGAAGGTCGGCGGGGAAAACGTCTCCCCGGCCGAGGTCGAGGCCTATCTGATGGAGCTTTCGGGCGTCGAGCAGGCGGCGGTCGTCGGCCAGCCCGATCCGCGGCTGGCGGAGGTGCCGGTCGCCTTCATCGTCCCCGAACGGGGGGCCAACCTGACCGAGACGTCGGTGATCGAGCACTGCAAGGGCCGGATCGCCAGCTACAAGATCCCGCGGCGGGTGATCTTCACTGACGGCCTGCCGATGACGCCGTCGGGCAAGATCCAGAAATTCAAGCTCCGCGCCCAGCTCGACGCCTGAGGGGAGGGACTACCAGCCCAGCCGCTGGCGGATGGCGGCGACCTGATCCATCTGGCATTCGTGGTCGCCGACCAGCCGCAGCACGATGTGGCTCGCGCCGGCGTCGGCATAGGATCGCAGCCAGTCCGCCGCGCCGGCTGCGTCGCCGCCGAAGCAGGCCTGGAGCCGGCGCATTACCGGACCCGGCTGGCCATAGTAGTTCTCCAGATAGGCGTCGATCCGCCGGTCGGCGGCGGCCGGGTCCTCGTCGATGGCCAGCGTCAGGTAGACGGCGAAGGTGATGTCGTCCGGGTTCCGCCCGGCTTCCCGGGCCAGTCCGCGGACGTCCGCCCAGCGCTCGGCCAGCACATCGGGCGTCGGACCGATGGGGAACCAGCCATCGAAACCGCGGGCCGTGCGCTTCAGTCCGGCCGGCGCCGAGGCCGCGCCCCAGATCGGCGGGCCGCCCTCGCGGTGGGGCGTCGGCCCGAGCGCGCCGCCGGCGACGTCCCAGCGGCCCTCCCATTTCGTGTCCTCGCCCGACCAGAGCGCGCGGCAGAGCCGGAGCCCTTCCATCATGCGGCCGACGCGTTTCTCGAACGGCACGCCGGCGGCGGCGAACTCGGCGCGGACATTGGGCACGTCCGTGGCGATGCCGACGCCCAGGATCAGCCGGCCCTCGCTGATGCGGTCCACGGTGGCCGCCATGTGCGCCAGGATCACCGGGTTGCGCAGCGCCGGCAGCAGCACGGCGGTGCCCAGCTCGGCCTTCGCCGTCCGTGCCGCAACGGCGGCAAGCAGGGTCAGCGGTTCATGGCGGGGCCGCGCCAGCAGGCTGTCCCCGGCCCAGAGCGAATCGAAACCGAGACCCTCGGCGCGCTCCGCCAGCGCCAGCAGCGGAGCCGTCTCGTGCCGCCCTTCCATGACCCGTTCCCGCGTCGGCAGCAGATAGCCGATCTTCGCCATGCCCTCGTCCTCCCTGATGGCCGTCGCGCCGAATCCTGACCCCTCGGCGCGGAATTGTCGAACATGGGGCCATGCAAGGCGGCGGAATTGGCGCTAATGTCCCGCCCAGCATCGGATTCACCGCCGCAGGATCGTTTCATGCCCGCCATCGCATCCGGCCCGATTTCACGGACCTATTTCTCCCAGCGTCTCCGGCTCCACTATGTCGACTGGGGCAATCCGGAGGCGCCGCCGCTGCTGCTCGTCCATGGCGGGCGCGACCATTGCCGCAACTGGGACTGGGTGGCCGAGCGCTTCCGCGACGACTGGCACGTCATCGCGCCCGACCTGCGCGGCCATGGCGACAGCCAGTGGTCGGCGGATGGCAGCTACGGCATGGAAAACTACGTCTACGACCTGGCGCAGCTGATCCATCAGCAGGATCTGGCGCCGGTGACCATCGTGGCGCACTCGCTGGGCGGCAACATCGCGCTGCGCTATGCCGGCATCTATCCGGAGAACGTCCGCCGCCTGGTGGCGATCGAGGGGCTGGGCCCGTCGCCGAAGATCCTCAAGGAGCGGGGCGAGACGTCCTTCGCCGGACGCATGCGCGAATGGATCGAGGGCACGCGCAAGCTGGCCGGCCGCATGCCTCGCCGCTACGCCTCCATCGAGGAGGCCTTCAGCCGCATGCAGGAGGAGAACAAGCACCTCTCGCCCGAGCAGGCGCGGCACCTGACCGAGCAGGGCGTCATCCAGAACGAGGACGGCACCTATTCGTGGAAATTCGACAACTATGTCCGCGTCTGGCCGCCCTACGACATGCCGGGCCGGGGCGTGCAGGAGCTCTGGTCGCGGATCGCGTGTCCGACGCTGCTGGTCTACGGCTCCGAAAGCTGGGCCTCGAACCCGGAAGAGGACGGCCGCGCGAAGCACTTCAAGACGGCGGAGATCGTCACCTTCGAGGGCGCCGGCCACTGGGTGCAGCACGACCGCCTGGACGATTTCTGCACGACGGTGAAGGAATTCGTGGAACGATAGGGCGAAGCAGGGGCCGCCGGCATGCTGCCGACGGCCCCGATTCATTCCGTCGATGAAGGCGTCCGTTCAGGCGGCGCGGACACGCTCCAGGAAGCTGTTCATCTCGGTGTTGAGATTGGCGGCCTGACGGGCCAGTTCGCCCGCCGAGGACAGTACCTGGGCGGCGGCCGAGCTGGACTGGGTGGCCGCTTCGCTGACCCCGGAGATGTTCGACGAGACGTCCTGCGTGCCGGTGGCGGCCTGCTGCACGTTCTTGGCGATGTCCTGGGTCACGGCGGTCTGCTCCTCCACCGCCGAAGCGATGGTCGAGGCGATGCCGTTCAGCTCCTTGACCGCGCCGGTGACCTTCTGGATCGCCGAGACCGAGGTACCGGTGGCGGCCTGGATGGCCTGGATCTGCTCGGCGATGTCGGTCGTCGCCTTCGCCGTCTGATTGGCCAGCGATTTCACCTCGGAGGCCACCACGGCGAAGCCCTTGCCGGCGTCGCCGGCGCGGGCGGCCTCGATCGTGGCGTTGAGCGCCAGCAGGTTGGTCTGCTCGGCGATCTCCTGGATCAGCGAGATGACGTCGCCGATCTTCTCGGCCGTCTGGGAGAGCTGCTGGACCGTGAGCACTGTCTCGTCGGCTTCGGTTTCCGCCGTCTTGGCCCGGGTCGACGATTCGGCGGCCTGACGGCCGATCTCCCGGATGGACGACGACATCTCCTCCGCGGCCGAGGCTACGGTCTGGACATTCATCGTCGCCTGTTCCGAGGCGCTGGCCACAGCGGTGGAGCGGGTGTTGGTCTCCTCGATGGTGCCGGTCATGGTCTCGGCGGCGACCTGCAGTTCGGTCGCCGCGGCGGAGACGGTCTGGACGATCTGACCGACGGCGGCCTCGAACTGGTCGGCCAGTTCCTGCATGGCCTGCTTGCGTTCGGCCTCGGCGCGCTTCTCGGTCTCTTCCTGGGCCGCTTCCAGCCGCGCCTTTTCCAGGGCGTTCTCCTTGAACACCTGAACCGCTCGGGCCATGCGGCCGATCTCGTCGCGGCGTTTCTGGCCGGAGACGTGAACCGACGTGTCGCCGTCGGCGAGGCGCGTCATGGTGTCTGTCAGGCTGCGGATGCCGGTGATCAGGGAGACGGCGACCAGCGCCGCGGAACCCACGCAGAGCGCCAGCAGGCCGGCCGCGACCGCGGCGAGCAGCCAGAAGTAGCCGGAGGCCGCGCTCTCGGCGCTGTTGACCTGTTCCATGAGGTTGGCGGCGAGCCGATCCTCGATCGCCTTCAGGTCGTCGATCCGCCTGGTGGAAGCCTGGAACCAGTCGGCGTCGCTCACATCGGCGAGCGAGGCGCCGAAGGGCCAGCCCCGCGCCAGTTCCCGCATCTGCTCGACCGTCATGCTGGTGTCGCCGGCCAGCATCGCGTCCAGCGCCTCGGTCATCGCCGGCTCGGCCGTCATGCGGAAGGTCTCCCATTCGACCTCCTGCTTGCCCTGCAGGCTGACGAAGCTGGTGTAGCCCTGCTGGGAGAAGGCGCCGCCGCTGAAGCCGGCAGCGCCCATGGCGCGCTCCTGGCCGGCGGCCTCCTTGCCGCGCAGCAACGCGGAGAAGGCGGTAAGGTTGCGGGTCAGATGGCCTTCCTCGGGAATCTGGGTGACGCTCTGGAGCGCAGAGACCAGCTTGTCGATGGTGCCGGTGTAGTAGGCCGCCATCTCGCCGGTGCCGAGCATCTGCTCGTCGACGGCGCGGCGGGTGTTCTTCAGCTCGGCAAGCGCTTCCCGGGCGAGGGCGTAGTTCCGCGCGAAATTCTCGTTCTGCAGGGCCGGATCGTCCTCCGGCAGTCCGGTCTCGA
This sequence comes from Minwuia thermotolerans, assembly GCF_002924445.1. Taxonomy (NCBI): domain Bacteria; kingdom Pseudomonadati; phylum Pseudomonadota; class Alphaproteobacteria; order Minwuiales; family Minwuiaceae; genus Minwuia; species Minwuia thermotolerans. The sequence goes on along the minus strand of NZ_PIGG01000045.1, from coordinate 31,273 downwards.
GCGCCTTCAGTTGCTTGTCGGTGCTGGCCCGTACCGTGGTGACTTCACCGGCGAACTTCTCGCCGTAGGAACTGATGAACCCGGCGGAGTAGCCGCGCTCCTTCTGCAGTTCGTGCACGACCTCCGAGATCAGTGGCGCGACCTCGACGATGTTCGCGATCCTGTTCGCCTGGTCTGCCGTGTGGCGTTGCTGAAGCAGTTCCATCGTGACCAGCGCCAGTGCGCCGATGAGCGGCAGCAGCGCCAGCAGCGCCAGCTTCGCGACGATGGGCAGGTGATCGATCAGGCGTTTCATGTTTGTCCAGTCCCCTCGCAATGGCGCCGGCCGGCAGGCCGCCGCTTCTTGTTATCCGCCGGCCTCCGGCCGGGATGCCCGGACGCGCGACGCCTCCTTCGTTGCCCGGCTTCGACCATTGCAGGCCGACCGGGCGTGCTTCCGGGGGCGATCGATGCGAACGGCCCTCCGGTTGATTAGGTATCCTTGCCGGGGGCTGTAAATTTTGGGTAAATCGTCGGGAGGTGCCCCGGGACGGCCCCGGAATCCGGTTTGTCCCTGACCGCAAACGACAAGGGCCGCCGGATCTCCATCCGGCGGCCCCGACGATGTATTCAGGCGCTGCCTTCGCGGTTCAGGCGGCGCGGACGCGGGCGAGGAAGCCGTGCATCTCCTCGTTCAGGTTGGCCGACTGACGGGCCAGCTCGCCCGCCGAGGACAGTACCTGCGCCGCCGCCGAGCTGGACTGGGTGGCGGCCTCGGTGACCCCCGAGATGTTGACCGAGACGTCCTGGGTGCCGGCTGCTGCCTGCTGGACGTTGCGGGCGATGTCCTGGGTCACGGCGGTCTGCTCCTCCACAGCCGAGGCGATGGTCGAGGCGATGCCGTTCAGCTCCTTGACCGCGCTGGTGACCTTCTGGATCGCCGAGACCGACGTTCCGGTCGCGGCCTGGATGGCCTGGATCTGACCGGCGATGTCGGTCGTCGCCTTCGCCGTCTGGTTGGCCAGCGACTTGACCTCGGCCGCCACCACAGCGAAGCCCTTGCCGGCGTCGCCGGCGCGCGCCGCTTCGATGGTGGCGTTGAGCGCCAGCAGGTTGGTCTGCTCGGCGATCTCCTGGATCAGGGCCACCACCTGGCCGATCCGCTCCGCGGTCTCGGAGAGCTGCTGGACGGTGAGGACCGTCTCGTCGGCGTCCTGCTGGGCCGCATTGGCGCGGCTTGATGACTGGGAGACCTGGCGGCCGATCTCCCGGATCGATGACGACATCTCCTCGGCGGCCGACGCCACGGTCTGGACGTTCATCGACGCCTGTTCGGAGGCGCTGGCCACCGCGGTGGAGCGGCTGTTGGTCTCGTCGACCGTGCCTGTCATGGTTTCGGCCGCGGCCTGCAGTTCCGTCGCCGCGCTGGAGACGGTCTGGACGATGGCGCCCACGGCCTGTTCGAACTGGTCGGCGAGTTCGAGCATGGCCTGCTTGCGCTTCGCTTCGGCGCGCTGTTCGGCCTTCTCCTGTTCGGCTTCCAGGCGCATGCGTTCGATGGCGTTTTCCTTGAACACCTGAACCGCGCGGGCCATGCGGCCGATCTCGTCGCGGCGGTTCTGGCCGTCGACTTCGACGTCGGTCCGGCCATCCGCCAGAACGCCCATGGTCGCCGTCAGCGCACGCACGCCGGCGCGGATCGAGCCCGACACCAGGAACATGATGCCGACACCGAGCGCGAGCAGCGCCGCCGCGGCGACCGCCAGTGTGGTGAAGGCGTTGTTGGCCGCATCGGCGGCCTGGTCGACCTGGGCGAGCAGATAGCCGGCCTTCTCGTCTTCCACGGCCTTGAGCGCATCGATCCGCGCCGAGGCGGCTTCGAACCAGGCCTTGCCGGTGACCGAGGTGATGTCCTCGCCGGCGACGTAGCCGCGCCCGACGTCGCGCATGTGCCCGATCTCGGCGCCGAGCGGGCCATTCTCGACCGAATGCAGCGATTTCACACTGTCGGAGTCGGAAAGCAGGGCAAAGGTGTTCCAGTGCACGCGCTGGCGTGCGCCGGCGGCTACAAAGTCGTTGAAAAGCGGGCCCCAGAAGCCGCCAGCGGTGAAGGCGGCGACGCCCTTGCCGCGTTCCACGCCTGCAGCTTCCTTGCCGTGCATCAGCGCGACATAGGCCGTGAGTTGACGGGTCAGGTCCGCTTCCCGAGGCATTTCCGTAAGGCTCTCGACCGCTGTCAGCAGGTGGTCGGTCGCTTTGGAGTAGTAGTCCGCCATGCCGTCGCTCGACAGCGTCATCCGTCCGACCCCGAGGCGCGTGTCCTCGATTCCGGTCAGTGCAGCCATGGCCTGTTCGAAGGGCGCGGCGAAGGCCGCGTTGCCGAGTACCGCGTCATCGGTTTCGATTGCGGCCCGCAACGAGGCCAGGGCCTGATCGGTCTTCTGACGCGCCGGATCGAGAGTCTGGGCGAAGGCCTGACCGCCGGAACCGAGATAGGCCGCGGAGAAGCCGCGTTCCGTCTGCAGTTCGTGGACCAGGTCCGAGACCAGCGGGGCGATCTCGACGATGCGCTTCATCGCCTGTGCGTTGTCGGCGCGCTCCTGCTCCTGCAGCAGTTCCGAGGCGACCATCCCGAGAGCCGCCAGCACGGGCGGCAGGGCGAGAAGGGCGACCTTGATGGTGATGGAAAGGTGATCAATGAATCGTTTCATACGCGAACTCGTTTTCTGTACGGCAGGACGCCCGTTCCCGGGCCGATCCGGCCGTCGATTGCACTCAGGTCTTCAGAGACCGTGTTCGCCGCCGGACTCGTGAAACCATGTCAGGGGGAAGGCTTCCGGAACCGGGCTGGCAGGCGGCTGCGGCGACGGCACAGAAATCGGGCTTGGCGGGTGAAGAAAGCGTAAATCGCCCCCGCACCCGACGCATGGCGGGGCTGCGTGTCAAAAGGGAAGGGGCCGCCGGCCGGCAGCCCCTCCGCGTCGGCTGTGCGGCCGCCCGGTCAGGCGGCGCGGACGCGGGCGAGGAAGCTGTTCATCTCGTCGTTGAGGTTCGCCGCCTGCCGCGCCAGTTCGCCGGCCGACGACAGCACCTGAGCCGCCGCCGAGCTGGACTGGCTCGCCGCTTCGGTGACGTTGGTGATGTTGGCGGAAACATCCTGAGTCCCGGCCGCGGCCTGCTGCACGTTCCGGGCGATGTCCCGGGTCACGGCGGTCTGCTCCTCGACGGCCGAGGCGATGGTGGACGCAATGCCGTTCAGTTCCTTCACCGCGCCGGTCACCTTCCGGATGGCCGAGACCGAGGATCCGGTCGCGGCCTGGATGGCCTGGATCTGGCCGGCGATGTCGGTCGTCGCCTTCGCCGTCTGGTTGGCCAGCGACTTGACCTCCGAGGCAACGACGGCGAAGCCCTTGCCGGCATCGCCCGCGCGCGCCGCTTCGATGGTCGCGTTCAGCGCCAGAAGGTTGGTCTGCTCGGCGATCTCGCGGATCAGGGCCACGACTTGGCCAATGCGTTCGGCCGTCTCCGAAAGCTGCTGGACGGTCACCACCGTCTCGTCGGCCTCCTTCTCCGCGCTGCCCGCCCGGTCCGAGGACTCGCTGACCTGCCGCCCGATCTCACGGATCGAGGCCGACATCTGCTCGGCCGCGGAGGCCACGGTCTGGACATTCACCGAAGCCTGTTCCGAGGCGCTGGCCACGGCGGCCGAACGGCTGTTGGTCTCGTCGACCGTCCCGGTCATCGTCTCGGCAGCGGCCTGCAGTTCCGTCGCCGCGCTGGAGACGGTCTGGACGATGGCGCCCACCGCCTGTTCGAACTGGTCGGCGAGTTCGAGCATGGCCTGCCTGCGTTCGGCTTCGGCCCGTCTTTCGGCTTCCTCCTGCGCCGCCTCGAGCCGCATGCGCTCGATGGCGTTCTCCCTGAACACCTGGACGGCGCGGGCCATGCGGCCGATCTCGTCGCGGCGCTGGCTGTCAGGCACCTCCACCGAGGTGTCGCCGCCGGCGAGCCGGGACATGGTGCCTTCCAGGCGCCGGGTCGCGCCGCGCAGCGAGCGGACAACCAGAAGGGAACTGGCGATCACCAGCAACAGAAGACCCGCGGCAAGGCCGGCAATGAGGCGGAACGCCTGCTCGGCCCGGTCCTCGTCGCGGTGGGCCGCCGCCATCAGATCCGCGGCTGCGGCGGCGGCGACATCCTCCAGGGCGTCGATGCGGCGGCTGGCCGATTCGAACCAGGTTTCGGCGTCGAGGCCCGTGATCGTCCCGTTCATCGGCGTCGCATGCAGACGCTCCCGCAGGGCCTGGAACTCCGTTACCCGCTCGCCATTCAGCGCCGCGCGCAGCCGCTCGCCATTTACAGGGTCGGCGTAGCGGACGAACTCTTCCCAGTCGGCGATCTGCTTGCCTTCCAGCCGGGCCAGCTTGCGGAACGCAGCCTTGTCGAGCGTGCCGTTTGCGATCGCGGCAGCGCCACCGGCGCGCTCCTGTCCTGCGGCCTCCTTGCCTTCAATGAGCGCCCCGAAGGCGAACAGGCCTTCAGCCGCCCGGCCGTTGTTGGCCAGTTTGTGGACGCTTTCCACGGCGGTCATGAGGTGTGTGATCGCGCCGGTATAGGCTGCGCCGATCGCGGCGTCATCCAGTCGTCCGCTGTCGATTCCCGCGCGGACCCGCGGCAGTTCCTCCAACGCGGCCAGACCCTTGCGAAAGGGCGTCGCGAAGCCGTCGACCGCCAGGATACGCGGGTCCTCCTCCATATGGCGACGCAGGGCCGTTGCCGCGCTGTCGGCGCGCGCCCGGGAGGCCGCCAGACCCGCGCCGAAGGCCTTGCCCTCGGAAACCGCGTAACCGGCGGAGCGGCCGCGTTCCGACTGAAGTTCGTGCACCAGGACCAGGACCGGTGGCGTTGCGTCCACCGCGGCGGCCAGCACATGGGCGTCCGCCGCAGCCAGGCGCAGGGTGCGCAGTTCCAGGCCGGCGAAGACGAGCGCCGTCAGCAATGGCAGGAGCGAGAGGAGGGCGACCTTGGTGGTGATCGAAAGGTCGTCGACGAAACGAAGCATGGTGTGGTTCCCCAGCGATGCGACAAGCCGACTCCGGAACCGGAGGACGGCGAACCTCACAATGATCAGCCGGGAGTTATGAAAAAACACTGAATCAATTCTTGAAGGACAAATATAAAGAAGTAAAAATTGCGAAGTAACTTGATTTTTTATTTGGATAACTGTCTTGTACGTGCGGGAGACGACGTCGGATCAGCCGCGGACGTGAAAATGCGCATCGGCCAATGGTCAGGGGCCGCAGGGGCCGCTAGCATCGCTCATCCGGAACAGAGGTGAGGGCGGACGCCAGATGCAAGGATCATCGCTGCGGCTCGGCCTGATCGCCGACATCCACCACGGGCCCGACCTGGGAACCAAGATAGGCAGCGCCGCGCTGCCGCTGATGCGAGATGTGCTGCCGGAACTGAAGGCCCTCAACGCCGACGCGGTGATCGAACTGGGCGACCGGATCAACGACGTCGACCATGACGAGGATCTGAAGCTGACCGCCGACGTCGCCGGCGCGTTCGGCGCGGCGGGCCTGCAGGCGGCGCACCTGCTCGGCAATCACGACAATCACGAGATCACCCGCGCCGAATCCGAGAACGCCTTCCAAGCCAGTTTCGCCAGCCGCAGCTTCGACCGGAACGGCTTTCACATCGTCATCTGGAACGCCGATACACATGTGCGGCCCGGCGAGGGCTTCCGGCTGGGGGAGGGCGATCTGGCCTGGCTCGAGGCCGATCTGGCGGCGACGGAGCTGCCGACCGTGATCTGCTCCCATGTGCCGCTCGACAATGGCTCCATGGAAGGGAACCTCTATTTCGAGCGGCACCGGCACTTCGCCTTCTACGAACAGGCGGGCGAGGGCGCGGCGGTGCGCCAGGTGATCGAGCGCAGCGGCAAGGTCGTGCTGTGTCTGGCGGGCCACACGCACTGGAACGCGCTGCACGTGATCGACGGCATTCCCTATGTCACCGTCCATTCGCTGACAGAGAGCTTCACCACCGCCGGCAAACCGACCGGGGCCTGGGGCGTGGCCGAGATCGGCGAGACGATCGACATTCAGGTCTTCGGGCGCGACCCTGTCCGCTTCGTGCTGCCCTGGCGGGATCCGGCGGCGCACTGGACCAGCCGGACCCGCGATCACGCGCCGAAGCCGCCGCCGGCTCCGGAATGGCTCCGGCGCAAGCGCGAAGCCTTTCTGAAGGACGGGGGAACCTGAAGCGGGGCGGTCAGTCTGCGCCTTCGCCGTTCGCTTCCTCGTCGTCGCCGGCGGTGCGGGTCTCGACCTCGGGGCGGCTCTCGAAACAGTTGGAGCGGATCCGATCCGCCAGTTTCGCATCGCGCAATGCGAGGCGCAGATCGGCGCGGTAGGACTTGCAGGACTCCAGATTGTCGAATACGCCGACGTGCAGGCGGGTCTCCTCGCCCAGATCGTCGCTCCATTCCCGCGCCTTGTAGGCGATGCGGCGTTCGTCATAGTCGGTCAGGACTGCATGGGGGAGCCCGTCGCTGGTGACGGTTTCCAGTTTTTCGCCGGTCGTCGGCAGCACGACGGTCGCGGCGACGGCGATCAGCAGGTAATACATGGCGCGGATCCCTTGACGTTTCTTGTTGATGGCGGATGTCCACGCATGGGCACGTAGGGGCGCTTCGGACATGCGCAAGCCCCGGGGCGCGTGTCGGTCCGGGGCTTGCGTCGCGCGCGAAGGTGCGGCCCGCGATACCCCGTCCGCAGACGGGGCCGGCTGCGTTAGCGAGACATCAGACTTCAGTCCGGCGCGGGTTCCGACCAGCGCCGCCGGCCGCTTTCCAGGAGGGTCGCCGTGGAGCTGTAGAGCGCCTTGGAGACGTAAGGGGCGATTTCCTCGGCGCGCTTGCGGCATATCTCCGCCTTGAGATGGCGCGCCTCGACCAGTTCCGGTTCGTCGCCGGGCGCCAGCGCCAGCAGATCCACGACATGGAGCGCCTGCTGCGACTTGCCTTCGTCAGCCAGGGCGCGGGCGCGGTCCAGCACCGCCTTGCGGTCGGTGATCGCGGAAAGCACCGCCGCGGCGGCCTCGTCGGGGTGGGCGGGGTGCAGGTTGGTGGCGTTGCGGTCCGTCCACCAGCCATTCTCCTCGCGGTAGATATCGCGCACGATGTAGTCGCGCGCGCCATAGCGCTCCCGCATGAAGCCGTGATCGAACAGCTCGTCCGGGTAGTCGATGTCGTGCATGATCTCGACATCGGTCATGCCGCGGTTCATACGCTCCACCACCTCGCGCCGCATCCATCGCAGCGCCTTCGCGGTGGTCAGCAGGCGGTGGCGGACCTTCTCCTCACCCTCGACGATGCGGCCGAACTCCTGGATCAGGGTGGTGGCGTTGAGGCCCGCCAGCATCTCCAGCGTTTCCGCCCAGCGGATGGTGAGCCGCAGGCTGCGGAGCGGCGTGCCGACATTGGCGATGGTGGTGCCGGGGAAGGCCGCGCCCGCATAGAGGATGCCGTCTTCCGGCAGCCACAGCGACATCACGTCGTCGGTCTCCGAAGGCGCCGCGATCAGCTCGATCGGGGGCGAGCAGGCGAGGACCATCCGCTCCCGGAAGGTGACGTTCGGATTGACCAGCTTCTCGCCGGCCGGCGCCAGCTTGAGCTGCGGGAACTGCATGCTGTTGAGCGTACCCTGCAGACCGGCTGTCTCCCGGTAGCGGTTGTAGCGGCGGACGGCGTTCTCCTGGGCGATCAGGCGCGGCTTCGGGTCGCCGCGTTCGGCCGCGTGGGCCATCCAGTCCGCGACGCCGTCATTGTAGCCCACATGGCCGTGGCTGTAGCAGATGGCATGAACGGGATCATCGCACCAGTCGCGCAGCGCCTTGATCATGCGCGCCGTCGCACCCCGCCCGGGGCCGGAATCCACCAGCACCAGCCCGATATCCGTGCGGACCGCGAGTGCGTTGCCCTGGGCCGGCAGGATCAGGACATGGTCGTTCAGTTCGCGCAGGCCTTCTGCGCCCGACAGGACGTTCTTGTCCGTGGCGGTGCTGTTCTCGTGCATGGCGTCTCTCCCCCGACAATCTAATGCGCTTAGATTAATTCGGGCGAGACGAGATGCAATCGCCTATTGCGCGGGGCGGAAGCGGGGCAGATGCATGCCTTCGCCGATATCGTCCCACCAGAGCCGGACCTTCATGCCGATCCGGAGTTTTTCGGCGCTGACGCCGGTGACGTTGCTGACAAACTTCACGCCCTCGATGCCGTCGAAACGCAGCACGGCGACGACGTAGGGCAGATGCTCCCGCACTGCCGGATGACTGGGATAGTGGACCACCGTGAAGCTGTAGATCTCCGCCGTCCCGGGCGCGTCGACCCATCTCGTCTCCGGTGCGTGGCAGGCCGGGCAGAGCGGCGAGGGCGGATGACGGAACACGCCACAGGCCGCACAGGCCTGGAAGGCGAGGCGCCGCGCCGCGCAGTTCTCCCAGAACGCCGCGTCGTCCATGTTGGGCTCGGGGCGGGGCATGATGTCGGGAAACAGGGCCATCTCAGCTTCTCCCCAGGATGATGGCGCTGGTCGGCGAAACGCCGAGCCCGCCGGTGACGAGACAGGTTCGTGCGTCCGCCACTTGGTTGCAGGACTCGCCGCGCAGTTGCCGCACGCCCTCGATGATCAGGTTGACGCCGTGGACATAGGCCTCCGAAAGCTGGCCGCCGGAGGTGTTGAGGGGCAGCGACCCGTCGCGGCGGATCGCGCCGGAGGCCACGAAGTCACCGCTCTCGCCGCGGCCGCAGAAGCCGAAATCCTCCAGCGCCATCAGCACGAGGCCGGAGAAGTGATCGTAGATCTGGACGGTGTCGATTTCGCCGGGGGCGAGGCCCGCCCTGGCGAACAGTTCGCGGGCTATTCGGCGGTTGTTGGTGGAGGCGTAATCCGCGTCCGGCATGTTGTGCGCACCGAGAGGTCCGGTGTTCCAGCCCGGACCGCTGCCATGGGCGGCCGCCAGAATGTCGACGGATTGGCGGTCGAGATCGCGCGCCCGCTCCGCCGTGGTGATCACCACCGCCGCGGCGCCGTCCGTCTCCAGGCAGCAGTCGAACAGCCGTAGCGGTTCGGCGATCCAGCGCGAGGCGAAGTATTCCTCGCGGCTCAGCGTGCGGTCGCGCATCACGGCATTCGGGTTGCGGTTGGCGTTGGCCCGGCTGGACAGGGCGATCTCGCAGAGATGATCCGAGGTCGCCGGGGTCTCGAACATGAAACGCTGCACCATCAGCGCCAGCATCTGCGACGGCGCGAACAGGCCGAAGGGCGCGGTGAAACTGCCATGGGTGCGATGCGCGCCCGCCTGGCCGAAACGCCGGCCCTGACCCTGACAGAGCCCGCGATAGACCACCACGACGTCCGCATGGCCGGAGTCCACCGCCGCGACCGCCTGTGCCACCGCGGCGCAGGAGCCGCCGCCGCCGCCGCCCCAGACCATCGACGACCAGCGCAGTTCGGGCACGCCAAGCGCCGCCTGCATCACCGGCGCCTCGTTGCCGTCGTTGGAGAACGAGGCGAAGCCGTCGACGTCGTCCGCGGTCAGGCCGGCGTCCGCCAGCGCGGCAAGGATCGCCTCGGCGGTGATGCGGAACTGACTGCGGTCCTGGATCCCGCCCCATTTCGTGTATTCGCTCTGGCCCGTGCCGACGATGGCCGGGCGGCGCTTGCTGGCGTTCATGTTGCCTCCCCTCAAAGGTGCGGGCAGAGTACCTGAGGGACGGCGAACGGGAAGGCTGCGGTTCGGGAGGCTGTCATGAGTTTCGCGAAATCGTCATTCCCGGCGGGCACATTGCCGGGCGGTCCTTGACAAGAGGGGAGAGATCATATGCTGACCAGATTTCTGATGCCTGCGATCGGAGCCGTATTGGCCCTGTCCGTCAGTGTGGCCGCAGCCAAGGAGCTGCGCTTCGCTCACCAGTTCCCGACCTCGCATTTCGCGGTCAAGCTGGTCATCGATCCTTTTGCCGCGGGCGTTGCCGAGAAGACCGGCGGCGAACTCACCATGAAGATCTTCCCCGCGGAGCAGCTCGCCAAGGCCTCCGGACTGCTGGACGCAGTGCGCAACCGCGTGGCGGACGTCGCCTTCGTCGGCGTCACCTATGTGACCGAGAAGATGCCGCTGACCAGCGTCGTCGAACTGCCGGGACTCGTGAACAACGTCGCCCGCGGTTACCATGCCTTCCAGACCGTGACGCAGGAGCGGATCGCCGAACTGGAGCACCAGCCCCAGGGCGTGAAGCCGATCTTTGTCGCGCTGACGCCACCCTACCAGTTCGTGCTGCGCGACACCGAAACGCTGGACTCCGTCGATCAGCTCGCCGGCAAGAAACTTCGCGTGCCCGGCGCGACCGGCGCTCTGGCGGTCGAATCCGTGGGCGGTGTCGCCGTGCAGATCCCCAGTTCCGACCTCTATGTCGGTCTCGATCGCGGCACGGTCGACGGCGCGATATCGACCTCTGCCTCCGTCAACTCGCTGAAGCTCAACGAGGTGACCGACCTGATCACGACCAACGCCGCCATGGGTACGGTGGCCTTCGTCCTGTTCGTCAACAGCGACGTCTGGGAGGAACTGAGCGAAAGCCAGCGCGCCGCGGTGCAGGAAGTGGGCACGGCCGTCGGCGCAAAGGGCGCGGCGGTCATGGATGGTGTGGTCGACAAGGCCTACAAGGCGCTGGGCGATGCCGGGATGAACGTGGTCGCCATGCCCGATCCGATGGTTGCCGAACTGAACGGGCGCCTGAAGGCCGTCGAGACCAAGTGGCTGGAAGACGTCGGCGCCCGCAATCCGGCGGCCGGCGAAATCCTGAAGCGGTTCAAGGCGCTGCTCGCCGAATGACCGCGGTCCCGGCGCCGTACGGCCAGGCGGTCCGGTGCTGAGACGTCTGCGCGCCGGGCTGGCGAGGGTGGAGGCCGTCATGGCCGCCCTTGCCGGACTGTCGCTTGTGCTGATGATGCTGTCGATCTCGGCGGACGCCGCCGGCCGCTATCTTTTCGACCGGCCGGTGCAGGGCGCCTATGAGATGACCGGCCTCTACTTCATGGTGATGGCGGTTTTCCTGCTGCTCTCGGCCAACCACGCGGGCAATCATCACGTGCGTCTCGACGCTGCCGCGGGCTGGCTCCGGCGGAAGCTGGGGCGGACCTATGACCGCCTGCTGGCGCTGGCCGCTCTGGCAGCGTTCCTGCCGCTGGCCTGGGCGGCGACGGAGGAAGGCGTCGAGCGCCTGCTGGCTCAGGATCTCACATTCGGGCCGATCGCCTTCCCGCTGTATCTCAGCTACATCTGGATGCCGATCGGCGTGCTGGCGCTCGTGCTCAGACTGACGCTCGACCTGGCCCAGCCGCCGGAAGACGGGAAAGAGGCCGAATGATCGCCGAGGCTCTGGCCGGCATCGGCCTGCTGTTCGCGCTGCTGCTGTTCGGGCTGCCGGTCGCCTTCGCGCTGCTGGCCGCGGGCACCGTCGGGATCTGGCTGGCCGTGGGATCTGCCCCGCTGATGGGCGTGCTCAAGTCCGCCCCCTACGAACACGTCGCCAGCTACACGCTCTCGACGCTGCCCATGTTCATTCTCATGGCCGAGTATCTGACGGCGGGCCGGTTCACGCGCGACATCTTCAACCTCGCCTATACCTGGATGGGTCATCTGCGCGGCGGCGTCAGCTACGCGGCGGTTGCCGGTGGGGTGATCCTCGCGGCGATCTCCGGCTCCAGCACGGCGGCGGCCAGCACGCTTGCCGGCGCGGCCTATCCCGAGATGCGGCGCTATGGCTACCAGCGGGGCTTCGCCACGGCCACGCTGGCCGTCGTCGGCACGCTCGCCATCATGATCCCTCCCAGCCTGGGGCTGGTGCTCTACGGCCTGTTCACCGAGACATCGGTGGGCCGCCTGCTTGTCGCCGGCCTGCTGCCGGGCGTGGTGACGGGCCTGGGCTATGTGCTGACGATCCATGTCATGGTGCGCCGGAAGCCGGACATTGCGCCGACCGCGCCGGAACCGGCGTCCGCTGCAGCGCGGCTTTCGGCGGCGCGCGCCGTCTGGCCGGTCCTGCTGCTGCTGGGGGCGATGGTCTTCGCGCTCTATTCGGGCATCATCACGCCGACGGAAGTGGGTGCGGTGGGCGCGCTCATGGCGCTGCTGGTCGCCGTGGCCGCCGGGCGGTGCGGCTTTCGCGAACTTGCCGCGGCGACGATGCGCGGCGCGCGGGTGAGCGCCATGGTCATGACCATCGTCGCCTTCGCCGCCGTGTTCGGCGTCTTTCTGACCATGACCGGCGTGACTGCGGACCTGATCGAGGCAATCCGCAGCGCAGGGGTCAACCGCTGGCTGGTGCTGGTGATGGTCCTGCTGTTGCTGCTCGTACTCGGGTTCTTCCTGGACCAGCTCGCCATATTGCTGCTGACGCTGCCGCTTACCTTTCCGTTGCTGACCGAACTCGGCTTCGATCCGATCTGGATGGGTGTGGTGTTCGTCAAGACCGCGGAGATCGGTCTGGTGACCCCGCCCATGGGTATGAACGTCTTCGTGGTCAGCGGCGTCACCAGGGTGCCGGTCGCCGAGATCTATCGCGGCGTCTGGCCCTTCGTCGCGACGGAACTCGGGGTGCTGACGCTGCTTGTCGCCCTGCCCGGCCTTTCGACCTTCCTCCCCGGCGTGATCTTCGGCTGACTCCGGCCGCCGTCACGGTGGCCATGCGCGCACAGGCTTTGCGCGGGGCCGCCCGGACGGACAGAATGCGCGCATCTTGAAAGGGGAGATCAGGATGACCGGATTCGAACACATCATCTACGAGGCCGCGGACGGGCGCGCGCGCATCACGCTGAACAAGCCGGAAAAACGCAACGCGCTTTCCGTACCGTTGCAGAAGGAGATGAACGAGGCGCTCTGGGAAGCCGACAACGACAAGGCGGTGCATTGCGTCATCCTGCGCGGGGCCGGCACGTCGTTCTCGGCGGGGTACGACCTGACGCCCGGCACCAACGTGTCCGCGACGCCCGGCGAGGGGGCGGGCAGCTACCGTGACGGCGGCATCTATGCCGACCCCACCATCGATGACGACATCTGGCGCCTGGAACTGGGCCAGCGTCTGCGCATGGCGCTTTTCGACATGCACAAGCCGGTCATCGCCCAGGTGCACGGCCACTGCCTGGCCGGCGGTTCGGACCTGGCGCTGCTCTGCGACATCATCATCGCCGCCGAGGACGCAACCATCGGCTTTCCGCCGGTACGCGATCTCGGTTCGCCGCCCAACCAGATGTGGCTCTACAACTGCGGGCCGCAATGGGCGAAGCGATTGCTGCTGACCGGCGATACGGTAACGGGCGAGGAAGCGGCGCTGATCGGGCTGGTGCTGAAGGCGGTGCCGGCGGACATGCTGGAAGCGGAAGTCGAGGGGCTGGCCGACCGGATGGCGAAGATCGATCCCGATCTGCTGGCCGCCAACAAGCGTATCGTCAATCTGGGCATCGAGCTGATGGGCGGGCGCACGCTGCAGCGGATCGCCGCCGAGAACGATGCCCGCGGCCATCTGGCGCCCGGCACGCGCGCCTTCCGCGACAACGCCAGGGCGAAAGGCCTCAAGGCGGCGCTGAAGGAACGCGACGGCCAGTTCGGCGACGGCCGCGCGCGGGTGCGCGGGCCCGAGGTTCGTGACAAGGACGGGCGTCTGGTCTGAGCCCCGGTTGTCCGCCGCGCGGTGGCGGTTAGTATGACGCCAGCACCTTAGGGGAGGGGCCGAGTGAGCTTCGAGAACATCGACGTCGTCGTGACCGGCGGCACTGGCGATCTGGGGCAGGCCGTCGTCGGCCTGCTGCTGGAGCAGGGCGCGACCTGTCACATTCCGAATCTGGTCGCCGCCGAACTGGAGGGCTTCGCCCATCGCGGTCATGAACGTGTGCGCATTGCCGAGGGCGTGGACCTGACCGACGCCGGCCAGGTCGCGGCATTCTATGAGCGACTGCCGCCGATCGGCGCATCCATCCATCTGGCCGGCGGTTTCCTGTTTGCGCCGGTGGCGGAGACCAGCGCGGCGGATTTCGAGAAGCAGTGGCGCATGAACGCCCAGACCTGCTTTCACTGCTGCCAGGCGGCGATCGCGGCCTTCCGCGGCCAGGACGGGGGCGGGCGGATCGTCAACGTGACGGCGCGGCCCGGTCTGGAACCGAGGCAGGGCGCGAGCATGGCCGCCTACACGGCGGCGAAGGCGGCCGTGGCGGCGCTGACCGAGGCGCTGGCCGAGGAGACGGCGAAGGAAGACATCCTGATCAACGCCGTGGCGCCGTCGATCCTGGACACGCCGGCGAACCGCTCGGCGATGCCGAAAGCCGATCACCGCCAGTGGCCGAAGCTGGAGGAGGTGGCGCGGACCATCGTCTTCCTGGCCGGCCCCGAAAACCGCGTGACCCGCGGCGGGCTGGTGCCCGTCTATGGCCGCTTCTGAGGAGATCGAACGACATGACCGCTCCGTTGCCCAATTTCTCGATCGACCTGACCGGCCAGACCGCGATCGTGACCGGCGCATCCTCCGGCCTCGGACTGCGTTTCGCGAAGGTGCTGGCGGCCGCCGGCGCGAAGGTGGCGCTGACCGCGCGCCGGGTCGAACGGCTGGAGGAACTGGCGGCCGAAATCCGCAAGGCCGGCGGGACGGCTGCGCCGTTCGCCCTGGACGTCACGGACGCCGGGCAGCTCAAGGCCATCGTGCCGCAGGTTGAGGCCGAACTCGGCGTGCCGACGATCCTGGTGAACAATGCCGGCATTCCCGACGCCCAGTGGGCGACGAAGATGTCCACGGACCTGATCGACGGGGTGCTGGACACCAACGTTCGGGCGCCGTGGATCCTGTCCTGCGAGGTCGCGCGGCGTCTGATCGAGGTGAATTCGCCCGGCCGCATCGTGAACATTTCCTCGGCCGGGGCGTTCAACTACCGCGGCCAGGGCGCGGCCCTCTATTCGGTCAGCAAGGCGGCGGTGATCCGCATGACCGAGGCGCTGGCCGTGGAATGGGCGCGCTTCAACATCAACGTCAACGCCATCGCGCCCGGCGCCTTCGCCTCCGAGATGATGGACGGCATGCTTTCGCGCATGGGCGACATCACCAAGGGCTTCCCGCGCGGGCGGCTGGGCGATCCGTCACAGCTCGACAGTTCGCTGCTCTATTTCTGCTCGCCATCGTCGGACTTCGTGACCGGCACTTATGTCCGGGTGGACGACGGCCAGCACCCGCGTTGATAGCGCGCTCAGGCCCCGAAACGGTAGCCGAGCGCCGCCATGCAGTCCTCATAGGCGCGCTCGCGGGCGAAGCCGAAAGCGTCGGCGTCCATGGGCAGTTCCGACCGCTCGCCGATGGTCAGCAGGCCCTCGTTGCGGCAATGGGCCTGGTCGTTCTCGAATTGCGCTGCGGTGGCCGTCGGATGATTCCAGTCGCGCTCGGCCGACGCGCAGGCGGCGAGGCTCAGGATCAGGGCGGTGAGGGCGGCGATACGCATGGGATTGTCTCCTCTTGTTGCGTCGTTACCGGACCACATGGGCATTTCCGGCGGCCAGCGAAGGGGTAGGATGGAAACGCGCCGATGAGAGCAGGCGAAGAGGGAGGCAGGTGAATGGCGGAACGGCTGGGACTGACCGAGGCGCGCAAGGTGGTGGACGCCATGCTGGCGGCGGCGGCGGAGCGCGGGCTGGTGATGGCGGCGGCGGTGGTCGACGCCGGGGGCGACCTGATCCATCTCTCGCGCATGGACGGCGGCTCGGCGCTGAACGCGCGGATGAGCCACAACAAGGCCTATACGGCCGTGAAATGGCGGCGCGACACCAAGGTGCTGAAGGAGCGGCTGTTCGACATGGGGCTGGGGGAGGAACGCCGCGACATCGCCTGGTTCGGCGATCCCATGTACACGCCCGTCTGGGGCGGTATCCTGCTGAAATCCGCCGCCGGCGAGGTCCTGGGCGCCCTGGGCGAGAGTGGCGGCACGCCCGAACAGGACCAGGAAATCGGCCGCGTCGGCGCACGGGTCTTCGCCGAACTCTGATCCGCCCCGGTCCCACTCGTCACGCCGCAATCTTTCCGTCGGTCACTTAACAATCAGGCAAGATTTGGCGGTTATTGACGATCCGGAACATTGATCCGGAGGCGAGTTTCATGAAGATCAGATGGACCATCAGGAACAGGATGCTACTGTTGTCGATGGCGGCGGTGATGGCCATTGCGGTACTTGGCGCGAACCATTATTTCGCCTCATCTTCGGTACAGACGAAGACGCGCCAGGCCGCCGAACTCAGCCGTTCCATCGCCATGGTCAGCCAGGCGCGGCTGGAGAACGGCGCCATGCTGCTGGCGGCGATGGACTCGATCATCGACAAGACCGAAGGCCAGGTCCGGCCCGAACGGGCCGAGGTCATCGACGCGGCCGTCGCCCATCTCGGCGAGAACCTGCCGGCGATCGAATCCCTTGGACGCGAGTTGGGCGCCGAGGACGCGGCGGGCACACTGGCGGCAGACTTCGAGGATGTGACGACGGCGATCCGGACCGATCTGCGGCAGGCGATCGAAAGCGGCGCCAGCGAGGCCGAATTCGCGCGCATCGACGATGTCGTCGATCAGGCCGGCGACCGCCTGGGCGCGTCCCTCGCCACGATCGAGGCCAGGGGCCAGGCCTTGCTGAACCAACGGCTGTCCGAGGCCGGCAGCGCGATCGACGGCTCCCTGACGGAATCCATCGTGACCGCGCTCGCCGCGATGCTGATCATCCTGCCGCTGGCGGCCTTCATCACGACCGGGATCGTCCGCGCTCTGGAGGCGCTGTCGGTGACGATGAGGCGGTTGGCCGACGGCGATCTGGACGTCGAAGTGCCGCGCACGGGCCGCGCCGACGAACTGGGCCGGATGGCCGATGCGGTGCTGGTCTTCAAGGAAAACGCCCTTGAAGTGAAGCGATTGCATGCCGATCAGGAGCGCCAGCTGCGCGCCGCCTCGGAGGAGCGCCGCCAGGCGCGCCTCAGCCTGTCCGGCGAGTTCGATTCCTCGGTCAGGGTGGTAGTCGACAACGTGACCGGCGCGGTGACCGAGATGCGGGGCACGTCCATGCAGCTTGTCGACGTTGCCAGCCAGGCGCTCGACGAAGCCGGTGCAGTGACCGAGTCGTCGGAGCGCACAAGCTCGGCGGTCGAAGCCGTCGCGGCCGCGGCGGAGGAACTGAGCAGCTCGATCTCCGAGATCAATCGCCGGCTGGCGGATTCGGTGCAGATGACCAAGGGCGCGACCGAAACCGCGCAGAACACCAGCCATCGGGTCAGGTCGCTGGCCGAGGCCGCCGATCGCATCGGCGCTGTCGTCGGCCTGATCCAGGACATCGCCGGCCAGACCAATCTGCTGGCGCTGAATGCCACCATCGAGGCCGCCCGAGCGGGCGAGGCGGGGAAGGGCTTTGCCGTCGTCGCCGCCGAGGTCAAGACCCTGGCCAACCAGACCGCGCGGGCGACCGAGGACATCGGCGAGCAGATTGCCGCCATCCAGGGCGCGACCAACGAGGCTGTGGCCGCCATCGCCCGCATCGCCGAGACCACCCGCGAAGTGGATTCGGTGACCTCCTCCATTGCCGCGGCTGTCGAGGAACAGGGGGCGGCCACCCACGAGATCTCACGGAGCGCGCAGGAGGCTGCGTCGGCGGTGCAGGAGACCGTGCAGACCATCCGATCGATTCATGCCCGGATCGACGAGACCGGGGCTTCGGTCCGGATCGTCTCCGATGCGGCGGCCAACCTGAATGGCCAGTTCGATTCCCTGAACGGTCAGGTCTCCACTTTCCTGGAACGGATCCGGGCCGCCTGATCACCGGCATCGCCGGCGTCGGACTCGCGCTTGGCGCCGGATCGGTTACCATGGCTGCCTGAAAAAAGGGGCGGGACCTCGGGTCTCCGTCCCCCAGGCCATGGCCGGAGCGGAGGAGCGTGGACCATGAAGATCGAGGGCGGATGTTATTGCGGTGACGTGCGCTACGAATCGACCGGCGAGCCGACGGCGGCGATCCAGTGCCACTGCCGCGAGTGCCAGTACATCACCGGCGGCAATCCCAACGCGATCATGATCGTGCCCGCGGACGGATTCCGCTTCACGAAAGGCGAGCCGAAGGCATTCGCCCGCAGTGATCTGGAACGGCCCGTCACGCGGCTGTTCTGCCCGACCTGCGGCACCGCCATCGGCACCCGGACGCCGAACCGTCCAGACTCCTTCATCATCAAGATCGGCACCCTGGACGATCCGTCGATCTACAAGCCACAGGCGGCGATCTTCACCATCGACCGCCAGCCCTTCCATCACATTCCTGACGGCCTGCCGCAATTCGAACGGCGGGCGGGCTAGGTCCGGCTCAGCCCGCGGGGTCGGGCAGGGGCGAGACCAGCCGCTTCAGGCAGCGCAGCGCGAAGCAGGAGCGGGTGTGGCGGATGCCGGGAATGCGGTAGAGCCTTTCTCTCAGGAATTTCTCGTAACCCTCTGTGCTGTCGACCGCGACGCGGATGAAATAGTCATACTCGCCCGTGGTCAGATAGGCCTCGATGACCTCCGGGCATTCGGCGAGAGCCTGGCCGAAACGCTCGATGATGTCGTCGTCGTGCCGCTCCAGCGTGACCTCGATGATGATGGTCTGGTGCAATCCCAGCTTCCGCGCGTCGAGAACCGCGGCGTAGCCCTCGATGACGCCTTCGTCCTCCATGCGCCGGACCCGCTGCCAGCAGGGGCTGGCCGACAGCCCCACCCGTTCGCCGAGCTGCGCGCTGGTCAGCCGGCCATTCAGGGCGAGCTCGCGGAGAATGCGGCGGTCGATATCGTCCAGCGGGCGGGCTTTCGCCGATTTCATGATATTGCTCCGGATCGAATTAATTTTTTGACGTAGCTTTCTAACACGACCGAAAATTTTTAATTCAAGCAATATTTCCGCAAATTTAAAAACTCATTCCGGAGCTTCGGGCCTATGG
Source organism: Minwuia thermotolerans (assembly GCF_002924445.1). Taxonomy (NCBI): domain Bacteria; kingdom Pseudomonadati; phylum Pseudomonadota; class Alphaproteobacteria; order Minwuiales; family Minwuiaceae; genus Minwuia; species Minwuia thermotolerans. The sequence continues at coordinate 12,265 of NZ_PIGG01000045.1, read as the reverse complement.
TCTGTGTGCATTCCCTGAGGAGGAGACCATGCACGCGCTTCGTTTCACCACTGATCGGCCGATGGACACATTCCCGCGCGCCCTCGACCAGCTGCGCCGGATGGGATTCGATTTGCGCCGGGCGGTCATCGCGGATGCGATGACGGAACGTGCGCGGGTCCGGTTCATGTTCTCTGGCGGCAAGGCGGGCGCGGCGGAGACCTTGCGGGAGCGGGTCGCCGGCATGCCGGGCGTCGTCGACGTGAGTCTCTGCTCGCTCGCCCGCGACGCGGCCGAAGCGGCCTGACGCCGTTCTCAGCATGTAGCGGCATTCTCATGGAATAATTCGAGGCCCCCTTCGTCGTACGTACAGAAGTGGTGTCCCCGTTGCGGGGATGACGAAGGGCATTCGATGAATCGATTGAAACTTTCCGGAAATGGTCGGGCGGCGCAGATATCGCCCAGCCGGCGGCGCTTGCGCGGGTGGACCCGATCGCGGCGCCTTGCCGGTGGACGCCACGCTGTATCGCATCGGATGGCCTTCGGAGGAGTGGACGTGTCGCAACAGCCGGACAGGAACCGGGAAGCCCAGGACGATCTCGAGCTGTGGATGCGGACGGAACTCGAGGCGCTCTACAACGACGTTCTGGAGGATCCCCTGCCGCCGCAGATGGCGGAGCTCCTGGCTCAGATCGAGAAGAAGAGGCGCGGGGGCGGATCAGGCGGCAGCGACGCGGATGCCTGACGCCGGCCCGAACGCCAAGTTGCGTTGCAAGGGAGTACAACAGAAAAATGAACAATGAGAACCGGCTGGTTGCGCGCAACCTGCCCTATCTGCGCCGCTACGCGCGCGCCCTGACCGGCTCGCAGACGCGCGGCGACCGTTATGTCGTTCTCTGCCTGGAGGCCATGCTCTGCGACGCCGAAGCCGGCACGCCGCCGCCCGCAAGCCGCGTTGAACTCTACAGACGCTTCCACAATGCGTGGGAGCGGACGGGCCCGATCCACGCGGAACCGGGTTCGGGCGGGGAACCGGCGGGCCGGGGAGCCGACGCCTATCTTCAGGCCCTCGCCGAACACAAGCGCCAGGCTCTGCTGCTGACGGCGATCGACGGCTTTTCGACCGAGGAGACCGCGCGCATCCTCGACCGCCCGGAGGAGGATGTGGGCCGGCTGCTGCAACTCGCCTACGACGATCTGCAGAACCAGACGGCGACGACGGCTCTGGTGATCGAGGACGAACCCATCATCGCGGTCGACATCGTCGGCATCGTCGAGGAAATGGGCCACAGGGTCGTGGGCACCGCAGCCACCCGGGACGAGGCCGTGGCTATCGCCCGGCGGACCAATCCCGGCATCGTCATGGCCGACATCGAACTGGGCGACGGCAGTTCAGGCATCGACGCCGTGGAAGATATTCTGGACGCCCTGGATGTGCCGGTGATCTTCGTGACCGCCTATCCCGAGCGTCTGCTGAGCGGGCAGGGGCGGGAGCCGGCCTTTCTCGTCACCAAGCCCTTCGAGCCGGAGACGCTCAGGGTGACCATCTATCACGCGCTGATGGCCGCGCCCGCCGGCAGGCAGGCGGCCTAGTCCGCCATCGCGAGGCCGGGATCAGTGATCGGTTCGCGGCTGTCGTCCTGGTGGCTGCGCGGCGCATTGCGTCAGCGGCTGGCCGTCGTCCTGGCTCTCGTGCTGCTGCCCCCGGTGACGCTCAGCGTCTATCTTGCCTGGGACGCCTATGACGAACACACCCGGCGGGCGCAGCTGTCGGTCAAGCAGTTCGCCCTGCTCGCGGCGACCTATGAGAGGAAGTCGTTCGAAGACACCCGTTCGGCCTTGCAGCGCGTCATTCGGGAAACGCCGCTCGATGCCCCGGATTATGTCTGTGAAGAGGTCTTTTCGCGGGCGCTCGAGAACACGCCCGAGTTTGCCGGTCTCGGCTTCTTCTCGCCAACGGGCGGGCGGATCTGCGGCCGGGAAATGAGCATGAGCGACGCCTCCGGGCGGTCATGGTTCGCCGACGTCCGGCGTTACCGCGGTTTCACGATCAGCGACTACACCTTCGTGCCGGATTCGAACGATCCGGTGATCGTCGTTGCTCACGCCGTCTATGATGACGAGGGACGCTTCCGCGGTGTCCTGGCGGCATCGCTGCGCCTTCACTGGCTGAGTTCCTTTCTCCGGCAGGCGCAATTGCCGGCGGAGGGCGTCGCCTTCCTGCTCGATAGCCGCGGGCGGGTGCTCGCCGGATCCGACCTCTCTATGGACGATACGGACGCCGCCCTGGCGCGATGGAACGCGGAGGCGGAACGGGCCGGTTCGTCGCCATTTTCCGAGACGGTCGACGCGGACCTGCGCGAGCGGATCGTGGCCCGTGGCAGCGCGGATTTCGAGGCGGTCGGCAGCGACGGCGTGCCGCGCTTCTACAGCAGCGTCGCCCTGCCGCACGGAGACGTGAGCCTGCTGTTCGGCGTGCCCAAGGCGAGCGCTCTCGGCTGGGTGGAGAAGGACATGATCACCCGCCTCGTGAGCCTGGCGGTGATCTGGCTGACGGCGGTCGCAGCCGCGTGGCTCGCCATCCAGCGGCTGGTCATCCACTGGACCTCCGATCTGCGGGCGATGAGCCAGGCCTATGGCCGGGGCGACTATTCGGTCAGCCGGGATTTCACACAAGCGCCGGCGGAGCTCCGGCAATTGGGCGATACATTGGAGGTCATGGCCCTCCGCATCCAGTCGCGGGAGGCGGAGCTGCGCGACTCCCTGGCCCAGAAGGATCTGCTGTTGCGGGAGATCCATCACCGGGTGAAGAACAATCTTCAGATTGTCACCAGCCTGCTGAACATCCACGGCAAATCGGTCACCGAGACGTCGGCGCGCAGCGCGTTGGACGAGGTGAAGCTGCGCGTACGCGCCCTGACCCTGGTCCACCGCTATCTCTACGAGAGCGATGACCTTCAACTCGTGGATCTCAATTCCTTCGTCTCTGAACTGGGGCAGGCGGTGCTGGCCAGCAGCGGCGACGACCGCATACGGATCGCGTTCCAGTGCGATATTCCCGACCTGCCAATCCTTTCGGACCGGGCGGTGCCGATCGCGCTGCTTGTGACCGAGGCGATCACCAACGCGTTGAAACATGCCTTTCCCGACGGGCGGGCCGGCCATATCGGGCTGTCCTTCGCGATCCGGGACGACGGTACGGGCCGACTGATCCTGACCGACGACGGCATCGGATTCGATGTCGAGGCCGCGCGGGAGGGACTCGGCGTGCACCTGATGCACGCATTCGCCAAGCAGATCGGCGGCGTGCTTTCGATCAAGGGCAGCGATGGCACCCGTATCGTGATGGACGTGCCGATCGCCAGCCTGGTCGGCGGCGCCGGCCGGGGACAGGATGACGAAGGTGACGGGGCAGAGCCCGGCGCGCTGCCCGAAGCGGCGGAGTAGGCGGCCGGGACGAGGGCTCAGCGTGCGTGGCGCCGACGGACCGGCTTGTCCCGCTTGCCGTACGCGGTCTCGGCCGCTTGCGCCGGTGCTTCGTCATCCAGACGGCGCCTGAGCGCCGCGCGTCCCCGGTTCAGCCGCGACATCACCGTGCCGATGGGCTGACCCAGAATCTCGGCGACTTCACGGTACTTGCGGCCTTCCAGGCCCGCGAGCAGCAGCACCGCGCGCTGGTCTTCGGAAAGCTCGGACAGGGCCGCCAGCAGCCGATTGTATTCCAGCCGGTGCGGCTGGGCGGCGGGCTCGGCAACGGTCATCGCCTCGTCCAGCGGCACCTGCTGACCGTGGTTCTTCTCCTTGCGGATCTGATCCATGCGAACGTTGTGCAGAATGGTCAGCAGATAGGATCTCAGATTGCGGACCTGACGGCCCTTGCCGATGTGGATCAGTGCCCGTTTGAGGGTCTCCTGAACCAGGTCATCGGCGCCGGCGGGGTTGCCCATCAGTGCCCGGGCGTAGCGCCGCAGCACGCGGACATGAGTTTCAAGATCTTCGGGATCCGGAACGGCGCCTTCAGCGCCGTCCGAATCCTCTGTCGCGCCATCTGTCACGGCCGGGTTCCCATGGTTGAAGTGCGCCCGTTCCGGACATCGGGTGGATCCGATGACCCATCGCTGTCCTCGCGATGACAATCCTGTGGCCGGCAGGCCCGCCAGCCGCCTCACCCTGCGTCGAGGAAGCGGATGTTGGCTTTTTTCGTGCCGCGGGGCGGGTTGGCGGTCGAGGTCGTGAAGGAGACGTCGTCCCCGGCTTCGATGCTGCGGGACGAAGGCTCGAACAGCCAGCGCTGCAGGACATTGCCCTCGGCGTCGACAAGTTCCGCTTCCAGAGGTGGTATCGTACGGAGCCGACGAGCCTGGTTCACGATTCTTCCCCGGAGGGTCAGCGTGCCGTCCTGAACCTGCGTGTCCGTCAGTTCGATGGCCAGTCCGCGGCGCGCCATCTCATTGAATACCTCGCCCTGGCTGCGGCACGGGCGATAGGCCGGCGAGAGATCGCTGTAGCGGTCGACGCAGTTCCGCGAGGAGTAGCGCCGGCGCTCTACTCCCGGCCAGTTCACGCCGACCCGCGCGCGGCGGACTTCACCTGTGGGGCCGACCTCGAGCTGGTATAGGCCGGGTTCGACCCGCTGCACCGGCTCGACCAGCAGATAACCCGGATGGTCGGGGAAGCGGTTCACGGAGACGGGTGTCTCGAACTCGGAGAGGCGGGCCACCACCCAGCGGGATCCTTCCAGGGGCATCACCGCAGCCGGACCGTTGACTTCGCTTCGCGCCCAGGCGACCCGCCACAATCTGACGCCGGCGCCGGTCGCCGCCGGGTCATGGATGACGAAACGGACATTGGGCGACAGGTCGGACCGCTCGGCCCAGGTCTCGTTCTCCCATTCGGGGCTGCCGTCCAGGCGCTGGAGTTCGTCTCCGCGAATGGCGAAGACGCCCGTCTCCTCGGGCAGTTCCACGCCCGTCTGCTTCTGGAACGCGTTCTGACTGGTGCCGCACGCGGCCAGGATTCCGGAAAAAACAGCAATCAGGCCAAGGCGTTGAGCCGTCGTTTTCATTCTTGTACTCCGATGGTCGGCTGGTTTCGGTGGTGATGCGCGACAGAACGGGGCGTTCCGGCATGGACGCCCCGCGCTGTCCTTCATGACCCGTCGCGGTCCCGAAATATTCCGATGCTCGATGGTGGTAGCGCGAGAGAACGGACGTTCCGACACGCCAAGGGCCCGGAACCCGAAGGTTCCGAGCCCAGGCCGGCCGTCGCGTTTCGGCCGATCAGTCGGCCGTCGCGCTGGTCTCCGCACCGGAGGAGGCGTTCATATCCCCATCCGGATCCACGGAGGCGTCGGCGACCGCATCGCTGTCGGCGTCGGCGTCACCGATGACGTTGGTGTTCGTCTTCGTGTCCGCCTTCGCCATGGTCTTGCCCGGCGTGTCCAGCGCCATCGACCTGCCCATCGCGTTGCTGACGGCAACGTTTGCGCCGCCTTCATCGTCGAGGGACATCGCGTTGCTGTGCGACTTCGACAGGCTCAGCGCCATGTTCGGCGTGACGACGCTGTGCGTGCGCGAGAACGACCGGGCCTTCGCCGTCGGCTCGGTGGCCGCGGTTTCGTCGTCGAGCTCGGTGGCGTTCTCGTCGAGCGCGCCGGTCTCGGACTCTTCGCCCTCGTCGACGCCATCGTCCGGGGCCTCGGTGTTGGCGTTGGCGGTGCCCGACGTATCGGTATCGACCGTCGCAGTGCCGTCACCGGTCACGTCGGCGGCGCCGTTCGCCTGTGCGTCGACGCCGACGTCCGTGCCGTCGACTTCGCCGCGGGCCGCTGTATCGACCGCCGCGCTGGCCGCACCGTTCTCGGTGGCGGCGTTGGCTTCAGCCGCGCCATTGGCGTTGCCGAGCTCACCCAGGTCGATCCCGGACTCGCCGTTCACCGAGGCGTTGGCTTCGCCATTGCCCTCGGCGTTGGCGTCCGCGGTTGCGCCGGCGTTCGCCTCGGCGCCGTCATCGCCCAGCGAGACGCTGCCGCTCGCGCCGGTCTCGGCCGAAGCCGCGGTGTCGGAGATGGCGTCGGCCGCGCCATTGGCGGTGGCGGTGGCGTTGGCATCATCGCCGAGGGAGATGTCGATCGAGGTCTCGCCCGAAGCCGACGTGTCGCCCTCGCCGGTGACATCAGCCGCAGCGGTCGTGCCCGCATCGGCTGCGATGCCGTCCTCGCCGACGTCGATCGACGCGGTGGCGCCGCTCGAAGCGTTGGCGGAACCGCCGGTGGTGCTCGCCGAAGCGGCGCTGTCACCGGAAGCGCTGCCGTCCAGATCGACGCTCGCGGCGGTGTCGCCTTCCGCAGAGTCGGAGATTTCGCCGGTCGCGCTGGCCGTGGACGTGGAGTCCGCATCCGCCACGGACGAGCCGTCCTCGCCCAGGCTGACGTCCGCGGAGGCGGTGGTGCCGGCGCTTGCCGCACCGCTGCCGTCGATGTCCGCAGCGGCATCGGCGTCGGAGCTGGCCACGCCCGCGCCGTCGACGGAGACATCGGCGCTGCTGTCGGTCGAGGCCGAACCCGTGCCATCGCCATCAACGCTCGCCGCCGCCGATCCGGTCGACTGCGAGCTGCCGTTGGTGCCGTCGACGGCCACCCCGGCCGAAGCGCCGGAAGCCGCGCCAACCGAACCTTCGCCGTCGACCGAGCCGTCCGCGGCCGCGGAGGAGCCGGCCGAATCGCCATCGCCCGCGTCAACCGAGACGCCGGCGCTGGTGTCCACGCTGGCCGAATCGCCGCTGGCGGTGCCGCTCGATACGGACTCGCCGCTCGCGCTCGCGCCATCATCCCCGACGCTCACCGACGAGCCGGCGCTCGAAGAAGCGCTCGCGGAGCCGTCACCGGACGCGCTTGCCGACGATCCGGAGGAGGCGGAAGCCGAGACACCGGCATCGCCCGCCGACGCACCGGCCTCGCCGGACGCGTCCGCGCTGGCGTCGCCGCCAGCATCCGCGCCCGCATCGCCGCTGGCATCCGCGCCCGCGTCGCCGCCGGCATCCGCGCCAGCGCCAGCATCGCCGCCGGCATCCGCGCCAGCATCACCGCCAGCGCCGGCATCGCCGCCAGCGTCACCACCGGCATCGCCGCCAGCACCAGCATCGCCGCCAGCACCAGCATCGCCACCAGCGTCACCACCGGCATCGCCGCCAGCACCAGCATCGCCGCCAGCGTCACCACCGGCATCGCCACCCGCCTGGGCGAGATGGAGCACGGCGCGGCCTTCAGGATCCGACGCCGTCAGTTTCTGAGACTGGATGAGATCGTTCCAGTTGTTGTCGGCCACGGCTGCAGGCTGCGCCATGCTGGCCGTTCCCACGACCAGAAGAGCAACGGCGCTTGCCGAGCCCAGCAGTTGTTTTCGGATCGATGCGTTCTTCATCAGTCCGTCTCCCAAATAGAATTGCACTCGTTGAACGGCCCATCCGGCGTCGGTCCATCGACCGGGCTTCGAGGTCGCTCATTCGGGTTGACGGGACCTGATCGGGATCATTCCAGATAAATAAAAATATCGCAGATAGAGGGATTCAAAAGAAATAAAATGCGATGTGAGACGTCTCTTACGAATTGAAGGGGATAAAGTAAGTAATAGAATACCGCGAAATCCAATTGAGCTGCGGCGTTTCGACATTCGGTCGGCGAATTGGCTGCGCCTTCGGAATAGGACCGGGTTGAGTGAGTCGGAGAGAGAAGGAGCCTGGCGACCGCACGCCGGGCCATCACCGTTTCAGGAGATATGGTTTCATGTTCAATCCCACTCCATCCAACCTCGTGACCCTGCCTGCCCTGGCCACGATCGGGATCCTGGCGCTTGGCGCCGTCACAGGCGTCTCGATGGCTGTCGCTGGATCGGGCGAGAAGACGGGCGCCAATGCCACGTCTTCGGCCACCTCTTCGTCGTCGGCCTCTGCGTCCGCCAGAGCATCCAGCTCGACGAATCGGTCAGGCGATGGCGAGTGCGAATCTAGGGCCAGCTCCAGCGCGCGCGCCGACGATGGCGAACGCAGCGTGGTCGATCATGACGAGGACAGCGCCAGGGGAGACGGCGAGGGGTGCGAAGCCTCCTCTTCGGCATCGGCGACGGTGTCGTCCGGCGGGGACCTCTCGAAGGAATGAAGCACGGCGCGGAATAACCGGGGACCAAATCAGTCGACAGCTTCAGGAACCCATGCCGCCGGCGGTCACGGCGTCTTTCCCGACGCCGGATCAGGACCGGGGATATCGGAGGTCGGCAAGATGCCTGAAGCAAAAAGAGCATTGGACGCCCGGTTCGGGAGCGCTCGCGGTCATGGCGAGGTGGCGCGGGCGCTCCGTCGCGCGCTCGCGCCCGGTTACAATAACGCGCCGGTGGACGCCGCCGGCAGACGGCTCAGACGCACCGCCGACCGGCTGGACGCGTTGGCTGCCCGGGCCCCGCGTCACCGTCTGGCGCAATCCCCGCCCGCCGCGCCGCTGGACATGCCCGAGCAGGATCTGAGCGCCTTCGCAGCCTGGACGGCCGTCGCTGTGGCGATCCGCGCTCCGCTGGCCGGGCTTCGGCGGTTCGCCGCCTTCCGGCGACGCGGCTTGCCCGCTGTCCGCGGCTAGACGGCCATGTCGGCCGCGCCGCTTGCCGTTTCCTTCGTCGCCGTCTCGTCTCTGGCGGTGAGCGCCGCGCTTGTCGCCGCTTTTGGGGGCGACGGCGTCAGCGCGATCGAGGCGCTGATTCTCCTTCTGATCCTTCCCCTGCATGCCATGCTGGCGGCGGGGTTCGTTTTTGCCTGTCTGGGATTGTGGCAGGTCGAATCTGCGCGCAAGCGGCCATCGGCGGAGTGCCCCACCGAGTCGACCGGCACGCCCTGCGAGGCCGGATTCCTGACTGTCATCGCCGTGCCTGTTTTCCACGAGGACCCTGCAGAGGTCTTCGCCCGGATCCGGACCATGTATGAATCGCTGCGTCGCGAGGGACGGCTGGGTGGTTTCGAGTTCTTCATCCTCAGCGATTCGCGCCGGCCCGAGGTGGCGGCGGCCGAGGAACGCGCGTGGCGAGGGCTGTGCGCCGAGGTTTCGGGACACGGGCGGATATTCTACCGCCGCCGGCCCGACAACCGGGGCAAGAAGAGCGGCAATATCGCCGAGTTCTGCCAACGCTGGGGCGGCCGCTACCGCTACATGATCGTGCTCGACGCCGACAGTCTGATGACCGGCGGCGCGATGGCCGAGATGGTCGAGCGGATGGAGGCCGATCCGGCGCTCGGCCTGCTGCAGACCCGGCCCCTGGAGCGTGATGGCGTGACGCTCTTCGCCCGGATCCGGCAGTTCGCCAACTCGGTCTACGGGGCGGTGTTTACCCCCGGACTAGCCGCGGCGCAGGGGGACGCCGCCTTCTACTGGGGCCATAACGCGATCATGCGCACGGAGGCATTCGCCGGCGCGTGCGGTCTGCCGGAACTGCCGGGACAGCCGCCACTTGGCGGACCCATCATGAGCCACGACTTCGTTGAAGCTGCACTGCTGCGCCGGCGCGGCTGGAAGGTCCGCATCGAGACGGACATTGACGGCAGCTATGAGGAAGGGCCGCCCAGCCTGACCGACTTTGCCACCCGCGACCGGCGGTGGTGTCAGGGCAATCTGCAGCACGCGCGGCTGCTCCCGGTGGCCGGTCTGAACTGGATCAGCCGGGCGAACTTCGTTCTCGGCATCATGGGCTATGTCGCCGGGCCGCTTTGGTTCCTGCTGCTTGCCACGATGACGGCCGCGGCGCTGGCCGACGCGCTGCCGCGGCGGGCGGCGCTCGTGGATCTGCCGGTCGCCGGCGATGTCGCCGTACTGGCGCTGACCGTCTTCTATCTGGTGGGTCCGAAGCTTCTGGCTCTTGCCCATGGCCTGGTCGACCGGCGGATCCGGAACGGTCATGGCGGGGGCCTGCGCATGAGCGCAAGCGTTCTGCTGGAGATGATCTTCTCGGCGTTGCTGGCGCCGATCCTCATGATCCTGTATACGCGTTTCGTCATCGAGGTTCTGACCGGCCGCTCGGTCGCGTGGAATCCGCAAAGGCGGGAAGCGGACCGCATGCGATGGTCCGAAGCGCTGCGTCAGTACAGGTGGGAGATTGCGGCGGCGCTGGGCGGCGCCGCCCTGCTGTCGGTTTTCGCGCCGGTCCATTTCCTGTGGCTCGCGCCCGTTCTGGCCGGTCTGCTGCTGGCGGCGCCGATCGATGTCCTTTCCGGCCGCGCCGCCTCGGGGCGGGCGACGGCGCGACTCGGTCTGTTCCTTGTGCCGCACGAGCCGCGCGGTCACGCAGACCGCGCGCGCGGCGATGGAATATTCGGCGCGCTGGCGCGTCGACATTGACATGGACGGTTCGAGAGGAGCCACACGCCGGAGCTTCCTGGCTCTGGCGGCGCTGACGGGTTCCGCCTGGCTCGCAGGTTACGGGGGCGCACTTGCACGGTCGTCTTCGGGCCGGGCGGTTCCCTTCAGCTATGACCGGCTCCGGAGCCGCGCCCGCCGGATGGCGGAAGACGCCTTCAGGCCGCGTCCGACCCCGGCACCCGATATCGTTCAACGTATCGATTTCGATGCGGTGCAGAAAATCCGTTTCCGGCCGGACGCCGCGCCATGGGCCGTTCGCCCGGGCGGGGCGCCGATCCGGTTCTTCCATCTGCATCGCTTTGCGCCGTCCCCGGTGCGCATTCATCGGGTGGAAGGCGGTGAGGCGCGCGAGATCGTCTACCGGCCCGGCATGTTCGAACGGGACGTCCCGGGTCTCGCCGACGAACTGCCCGAGGATCTCGGGTTCGCCGGGTTCCGTGTCATGGACCCGGCAGACGGCCCGTCCGACTGGCTGGCCTTCCAGGGCGCGAGCTATTTCCGCAGCGCCGGACAATCGGATCAGTACGGTCTCTCCGCCCGCGGCGTCGCCATCGACACGGCGGTGGAGGGTGCCGAGGAGTTTCCTGCCTTTACCGAGTTCTGGCTGGAAGATCTCGCAGATGTGGCCGGGGGCGTGCGCATTCATGCGCTGCTCGACGGCCCGAGCGTCACCGGCGCCTATCGCTTCGACGCGCGTCCCGGAGAGGGCGTGATCATGGACGTGGAGACGTCTCTGTTCTTCCGGCGCGCGGTTCGACGCCTGGGCCTTGCACCGCTCACCAGCATGTACTGGTTCGGCGAGAACGAGCCCCGCCGGGCGGTCGACTGGCGTCCGGAGGTCCACGACAGTGACGGCTTGGCCCTCTGGACCGGCGCAGGCGAGCGCATCTTCCGTCCTCTGACCAATCCTCCGACGGTCCGTCTTCACAGCTTCGAGGACCGCAACCCCAAGGGATTCGGCCTGGTCCAGCGCGACCGCGATTTTGCCAGCTATCAGGATGACGGCGCCTTCTACGACAGGCGGCCGAGCCTCTGGGTGGAGCCGAAAGGCGATTGGGGGCCGGGCTCGGTGCAGCTGCTCGAGATTCCGACCGACGACGAAATCCATGACAATATCGCCGCCTTCTGGTCGCCCGCCGGAGCGGTCACCGCCGGCGATGCGATGCGGTTCGCCTATCGGCTGCACTGGCGTGACCGCCAGCCCTATCCGCCGGACGCGGTGGCCAGCGTCGTCGCCACGCGGACCGGCCGGGGTGGGAGGCCGGGACAGGCGCGGCCCGACGCCAGCGCGGTCAGGAAGTTCGTCATCGATTTCCGCGGCGGACCGATCTCGGAAATGGAGCCGCGCTATGATGTCGAGGCCGTGGTCAGCGCCTCGCGCGGCGAGGTTTCCGGGCGTTATGTCGTCAGGGTCGTCGGCACCGATATCTGGCGCGCCGTCTTCGACCTCGCGACGAGCGGCGGCATGGGCGTCGATCTCCGCTGTCATCTCCGCCTGGGCGACCGGACGCTCTCCGAAACCTGGCTCTATCACTACGTTCCAGCGGTCTGAAGGCCAAGCGCGAGGGCGTGCTCGTCCTGATGGATGGGCAATGGGCGACCCGAGATCGGCCCGCGATCAAGCGTCGTTTCGTCCGGACAGCGTTGGCATTTGGCAGGGCGCCACCTAGCTGTAACTGCAACAACCAATAACGAGGGAAGCCGATGGAAACCCTCCTTGGGCCTGCCGTGCTGGTCGCCGTGGCGGTGGGTCTGGCGCTGGCGCTGCAGAAGGTCGGAGGCCGGGCGGGGCTGACCGACCCCGGCCGCGCGCCGTGGCTTGGGGGCGGCACGCCCGAGACGCATGCCTGGCAGCGCTTCCATGTCCGCTACTACCCCATGACGCTGCTCTTC
>NZ_PIGG01000044.1 GCF_002924445.1 Minwuia thermotolerans | reverse complement strand
CCCGCCGTGTTCTCCAGCAGCGTCACCGCGCCGGCGCTCTCGATCACGGTCTCGGGCTTCTCGGGCTCGCCGATGATGCCGTCGCCGTCGATGTCGACGCCGCTGGCAGCCTCCATGATCCAGGGGGGGTCAACGGAATAGTACTTCACATACGCCCCAGCGCCGTCGGTCTCCCACATCGTGTAGTCGCCATTCGTGCGCTGCCAGAGCAACTGGAAACCACCGCCCCCGAGCCCTTCGGCATGGATCATCGACCAGCCGGCATAGCTGTCCCCTGTCACCGCCCCGCCGTCTCGGGTGATCCCCGTCCGGACACCGCCAGCCTCAACCACATATGCACCCGCCGTGTTCTCCAGCAGCGTCACCGCGCCGGCGCTCTCGATCACGGTCTCGGACGACAGCTCCGGCGCGTCGACGAAGCTGATCAGCAACTCGCCGAGGTCGGCGGCCAGCACGCCGAGCAGGCTGAGTACGGCGCCGTCGTCCAGGGTCACGTCGAAGCCGTCGGCGCCATCGACGCCGGCCGCCACGAAATCGTCGGCGCTGCGGATCGCGCCGGAGCCGCCCAGTTCGAGAGCGTCCAGGCCGACATCGAAATCGGTGATCGTGTCGCCGCCCTCGCCGACTGTCAGGCGGAACAGGTCGGCGCCCGCCCCGCCGGTCAGCGTGTCGTCGCCGGCGCCGCCGTCCAGCACATCGTTCCCGCGCGCGCCGTTCAGGTCGTTGGCCACGGCGTTGCCCAGCAGGGTGTCGGCCCCGTCGCCGGCGATGGCTTCCTCGATCACCGTGCCGTCGGCGATGGTGAAGGTCTGGCCCGCGAGCGCGCCCGCCGCGCCGGCGGTGAGGTCGATGAGCGCCGCGCCGGTCAGGGCGGCGGCGTTGATGCGGTCGCTGCCGCCGTCGTCGGAGAGGGTGCGGCGCTGGGGGTCACCCGCGGCGACGAGGCCGTACTCATCGGTGTAGATGTAGTCGTCATCGCCGTCCGCCGGATCGCCGTAGAGATCGAGCGACCAGCTCAGCAGCCGCCCGCTGTCCTCGGCGTAGTGATCCGAGATCGACAGCGTCCAGTCGCCGACCGCGTCCTCGCCCCAGTGCCGGGCGCTGGTGAGCACGAAGTTGATGTCGTCCTGGCCGGCGCCCCATTGGCTGCCGGCGGAGAGGCCCGGCCGGTCGACCAGGGTGGAAGTCGTGCCGTCGGGCGAGGTCAGCGTGACGACGAGGTCGCCGATCCAGCTGTGATCGATGTTGATGTCGACCTCGACCCATTCCAGGTCGATCGCGTCGGTGATGGTTATGGTATCGGTGACGGTCGCGTTGTTGGCGATGGTCAGGAACGGCGAGCGGCTGGCGCCGACCGAGAATTCGTTGGCGTGGGTGGACTGGTCGCGCCAGCTCTCGGCCAGCCGCACCGCCGCCAGCGCGTCGACCAGGCCGAAGCCGAAATCGTGGCTGACATGCAGCCCGCCGCCGTTCCAGTCGCCGGCGGCGTTGAGCGCCCACCCGCTGTTGCCCGCGTCGATCCGGCGGGAGCTGTAGGCCAGGATCTCCTGGACGTCGCGGTAGCCGAGGTCGGGGTTCGCCTCCAGGATCAGCGCGGTGACCCCGCTGACCATGGGTGTGGCGGCGGACGTCCCGTTGAAACCGTTGACGAAATCGCCGCTGACATAGCCGGCCGAGCCTTCCCGGTCGGTGGTGATGACGCCGCCCGAACCGCCGCCCGCCGCCACCGGCGCGGTGGTGATGACGGCGGCGCCCGGCGTCGAATAGAAGGTGATGTCGCCGTCGTCCTCGGCGGCCGCCACGGCGATGGTGAAGCGGGAGTTCTGGAAGTTGTGATAGTTGACGTCGTCGCCGTCGGCGCGGCTGTTGCCGGCGGCGAAGACCCAGACCGTACCCAGCCCGTCGCGGCCGGTCGCGACCGCCTCCTCCAGCGCCGTGGCGTGAGGCGCGAAGGCAGAGCTCTTGAAATTGTCCGAGAAGAAGCCGCCGAAGCCCCAGGAGTTGTTCGAGATGTCGACACTGGTCTGGAGCCGAAGGTTCTCGGTGATCTGGCCCAGTGTGCCGTCGGCGCCAAAGCCCATGCGGAAGCCGGCGATGGTGGCGTCGAAGGCGACGCCGACGGAGCCGAAGCCGTTGTCGTCGGCGGCGATGATGCCGGCCACGGCGGTGCCGTGGGCGTCCGAGCCCTCGGCCATGGCGTCGCCGTCATTGCCGCGGGAATCGTTGTCGATCGAGGTGTCGTAGTTGGCGGCCAGATCGGCGTGGGTGTGGGAGACGCCGTCGTCGATGATGCCCACCGTGACGCCGGCGCCGGTGTAGTCGTCCCAGACCCCTGTGACGTTGAGATCGATGCCGGCGATGCCGCCGGTCTGGCCGGTGTTCAGAAGGTTGAACTGGCTGGAAAACAGCGGGTCGGCGGGCAGAGCGTAGGCGGTCGGAACCAGCGGTTCCTCCGCGACGTCCGCCGATGTGTCGCGCGTGCTACTCAAAACTGCGCCCCGGATGTCTGTGCCTTGCCCTCGACCAATGCACAGAATGAATGAACACCTGCTGAACAGGTCCGCATTCGAATCGTACCCGAAATAGTATGCAAACCGTACTTTCGATGCAGGTTACGTGATCGGCGTCACCCGCGATAGAGTGGGGTTTTCATACCCCCGGCCGGCAGCGAGAGGCGTGGCGGCGGCGGATGGCTGAAGAGCGTGGACTTCCGGGTCACCGGTGCTGCATATCAGTCGGCGGTGATCGCGCCGGTCACATGTCCGGCCGCAGCCTAGTGGACACCTCGAAGAACCGGCTTTCCGGTGAGGCGACGGTACCGAATTGGCCGTGAAGGTGCGGAGGACCCGGCAGTTTCCGGGTGATTTCGCCATCGTTGGGGCCGGTCAGGCTCATGATCTGGTTCCAGGGCCGTCATGCGGGCGCAGGTCTCCCTTCGAGCCAGGCGAACCGGTGCATGTTGTAGGCGAGGTTGGCCATGCCGATCTTCGTCCTGGCCCGGGCGATGCCGATGGTGCGGACGCTCAGGCTCATCGGCCCCTTCTGGTGGGCGAAGACATGTTCGACTGCCGAACGGACCCTGGAGCGCGCGGCGTTGGCCTTCTTCTTCGTTGCGGGCATCGCCTTCCTCTGCGGCTTGCGGAAGTGGATCCTGGAGTCCAGTCCGAACCGCGACAGCAGCGCCTCGTTGCGCCGGGATCGATAGGCCGTGTCGGCCCATACCGGGCTCGCGGTATTGCCGGGATCGATCAGGTCGCCGAGCTGGCGGCCGTCGTTGGCCGCCGCGTGGGTCACCGTCCATTTGCGGATCAGGCCGTGGCGGCGATCCGTCGAGATGTGGTTCTTGTAGCCGAACCCGGGCACCATGATCTCCGGGCCCCTGGGCCGGCCATCCTCCAGGCGGCGCACCTTTCCGCGCTTCATTGTCCAGCGGGCGTCGCGGTCCTTCTGGGCGAGCCTGGCGGGGTTGTCCTCCCAGCCCTCGGGAACGCGCCCGTCCTTGAGCGCGTCCTTCTCCTCGTCGGTATTGCGCTGCTTTGGCGCCGAGACGATGGAGGCGTCCACGATCTGGCCCGACATCGCCAGGTAGCCATGATCGCGCAGGTGAGCATCGAACCGGTCGAACAGGGACTCCACCGCCCTGGCGCGAACCAGAAGCTCACGGAACAGCCAGATCGTCTTCGCGTCGGGAACCCGGTCGTGCAGCCCCAGGCCGAGGAAGCGCATGAACGACAGCCGGTCGCGGACCTGGAACTCTGTCTGGTCGTCCGACGTAAGAGGTGCGCAGGCCCCCTGCCTGTTTCCGGGCGCTGTATGTGATTGATTGTCCATCGTTTGATGAACGATGGGGGCACAGCTTTGCAGCAAAATGTGCAACGTTCCTTGGTCGCTGAACCTGCAATGGTCGAGCGTCTGGAGGTGATCGCCGGCCCGACGGGGCGGCGCAACTGGCCCGATGCGGTGAAGGCGCGGATCGTCGCCGAGTCGTTTGCAAGGGATGCGCGGGTGTCGGATGTCGCCCGGCGTCATGGCCTCCAGCCGCAGCAGTTGACCACCTGGCGTCGCCTGGCGCGGGAGGGCAAGCTGGCGCTGCCCGACGATGACGAGCGGCTCGACTTCGCTTCTCTGGTGGTTGAGACGCCGTCCGGTGATGACGCGGCGCCGATCGAGCTCGAGGTGGAGGGCGTGATCGTACGCCTCCCCGGCGACAGCGCGACGGTGCGCATAGCCGAGATCGCTGCGGCGCTGCGCGCAGCCCTGTGATTGTCCCCGCCCAGGCTGTCCGGATCGTGATTGCGACGAAGCCGGTCGACTTCCGCAAGGGCCACGACGGGCTCGCCGCCGTCGTCCAGAACGAACTCGGCCTCGATCCTCATTCGGGGGTTGTCGCGGTGTTCCGCTCGAAGCGCGGCGACCGGATCAAGGTGCTGGTCTGGGACGGCAACGGGCTCGTGCTGGTCTACAAGCGGCTCGAGCAGGGCCGCTTCGCCTGGCCGGCGATCCGCGACGGCGTCATGCGGCTGTCGCAGGCACAGTTCGAAGCGCTGTTCGAGGGTCTCGACTGGCGGCGGGTTCACGGACCGCGGCGGGTGCGCCGACCGGCTGCGGCGGAGTGACTCGGGTGCTGCCGGCGGTGTCCCGGAAGGGCCCGGCGGGGGTTATGATGCGGTCGTGTCTTCGCCCGCCGATATCGACCTCGACGCCTTGCCAGTTGATGTGCGCATGCTCATCGAGAGCGAGCGCGCGGCCCGGGCCGAACTCGAACAGCAGGTCGCGACGCTCGGCCGGCACAACGAGCGCCTCGCGCATCTGGTTCAGGAGTTCCGCAAGGCGCTTTACGGCAAGCGGTCGGAGAAGCTGAGCGCCGACGAGCGGCAACTCGCCTTCGAGGATCTGGAGACAGCGCTGGCGACGGCGGAAACGGCCAAGGAGGCCGCCGACGCGACGACGCCGGCGGCAGGGCATGACGCTCGAGCGCCGGTCCGGCGCAATCTCGGCCGGCTGCCGAAGGAACTGCCGAGGATCGAGCAGGTGCTCGAGCCCGCGTCGGGGTGCTGTCCCTGCGGCGGCGAGATGACCCGGATCGGCGAGGAGCGCACCGAGCGCCTCGATATCGTGCCGGCACAGTTCCGGGTGATCGCCACCGTCAGGCCAAAATACGCCTGCCGCGTCTGTTCGGGCGCGGTGGTCCAGGCGCCGGCCCCGGCGCACCTGATCGAGGGCGCGCTGCCGACCGAGGGGCTCATCGCCCATGTGCTCGTGGCGAAGTACGCCGATCATCTGCCGCTTTACCGCCAGGCACAGATCTACCGGCGCACCGGCATCGATCTGCACCGCTCGACGCTGGCCGATTGGGTCGGCAAGGCCGCCTTCCACCTGGCGCCGGTGGTCGACCGGCTCGCCTGGCACATGAAGGGCTCGACCAGGCTGTTCATGGACGAGACCACGGCGCCGGTGCTCGATCCTGGTCGAGGCCGCACACGGACGGGCTATCTCTGGGCACTGGCGCGCGACGATCGGCGCTGGGGCGGCAGCGACCCGCCCGGCGTGGTCTACATCTATGCTCCCGGCCGTGGCGCGGTTCATGCCGAGGCGATGCTCCAAGGGTTCACCGGTATCCTTCAGGTCGATGGCTACAGCGCCTACAAGACGCTCGCCGGCAAGGCGCGGCCGGAGGGGCCGTTCACGCTCGCCCATTGCTGGGCGCACGGGCGCCGTCAGCTGCGCGAGGTCTTCGAGCGCGACGGCTCGCCGATGGCCGAGGAGGGGCTGCGCCGGATCGCCGAACTCTACCGCATCGAGGCCGAACTCAAGGGCCGGTCGTCTGAGGAGCGTCGCGCCGCCCGCCAGGTCCGCTCGCGGCCGATCGTCGAGGCGTTCCGTACCTGGCTCGACGCGCAGCGGGCACGCGTCTCGCCAAAGTCGCGCATCGGCGAGAAGCTCGGCTACTTCGCCAATCACTGGGCCGGCCTGTGTGTCTTCCTTGGCGATGGCCGCGTCGAGATCGACAGCAACGCCGTGGAGAACACGATCCGGCCGCTGGCTCTCGGGCGCAAGAACGCCCTGTTCGCAGGGCACGACGAGGGCGCGCGGAGCTGGGCTCATATCGCCTCGCTGATCGAGACGGCGAAGATGAATGACCTCGATCCCTTCGCCTACCTGAAGGCGACGCTGGAGGCGCTCGCAAAGGGCCATCCGAACCAGCGGATCGACGAGTTGCTGCCCTGGGCCTTCAACCAGACGTCAAGCTGACTGCTCGACGGTCCAGACGCACCGCTTACCGTCCGACAGGTTGTAGAGCGCCTGGAGAACCAGGATCTTGAACATCAGCACCGGATCGTAGGGAGGACGGCCGCCTCTGTCCCGATCCGAGCGCCGCAGTGCCCGAAGCAGCGGCGCGCGGAAAACCTCGAAGTCCACCAGGTCGCCGAGCCGGAGCAACGGATCCCCTGCCGCCGACAACGACGCATACCGTCCATCAAGATCGAAAAACCCAGGCTGTCCCGCCATCGCTTCCTCCCTCGTCGCCGTCACCGAAGTGAATCAAATCCGCCCGAGGAGAGCGAGGTTTTTCGAGGCGTCCTAGTGGCGTCTCATTCGCCGAACTGGCTACTCTTCGAAAGGTGACGTCCCCGGATGTGGTGTAGCTGGATAGCGCGGTGGTCATCGGCGCTTTCCGGTGGGGTCTGGTTGCGAGACCAACTCCTGACTGGAAGGACTACCGATGACCGACGACATGATGGATCGTAGGCGGCCGATCATGGCCGCCCACCGTCGGGTGGTTTGGCGGTTGTAGTTTACGTCGTTAACGACGTCGTTATTGACGTCAACGACGGAGGCAGCATGCGGCAGGAGATTTTGGGCGTTGAACGTCGTCGGCATCTTCCCCAACGACGACGCCATCGTCCGCCTGGTCGGAGCGGTGCTGCTCGATCAGAACGACGAATGGCCAGTCCAGAGAGCCCGCTACATGACGCTGGAAAGCGTCGGCCGGTTGAACGATGATCCCCTCATCAGCCTGCCAGCCGTGGCGCGCTGATCAGCCCGGCAATGCCGGAGAGCACGGCGACCAATGCCGCCAGCTACACCACTCGCTGGGACACCATCCTTCGAAACGCTCGTTGCATCGCCGACACACTCACAACCACTTATGAAAAGTATACAGGCTTCGGCTGTGGTAAAATCCGAGTTGCGACCAAACCCTCTGCACTGTGTAATTGTTGATCTGAGTAGAGGTGACCACCCGGGAAAATCCGCGCGACTCTGCTAGGGCCAGCGCCTCGCCCACCAGCATTCCATAAATTCCTTGGCCATGAGAGGCAGGCTCAACCGCGTTCAGAACGATCTCCATCTCTTCCGAATTATTGCTCCGCAGGGTTAGGAACCCCACGATTCCATCACCATTTTCGGCCACCAGAACAGGTGCCGCAGAAGATATGCGCGCCGTGCTAGTTTCAGCCCATTCAACATAGGCAGCATCAGCCGCACCCAGATCAAGTCGCGGATCGGCATGGTAGTGGCCCATGTAGCCAGCGAACCCAGCTTGGGCGACGTTCGCCACCTGGTCGGCGTCCTCGGATGCCGCGTGACGAAAGGAAATCCCATTCGGCGGAGGCGATCTTGGGGGCAATTCGCCAAGCTTCCGTGTATAATAGACCAGAGTATCCATCAGTAGGTACCCTGCCGCCTCGAATGCATGGACGCGGGGCAGATCAGGGGCCGGTATGCGCACGGTTAACATCTTGACGCCCTTGTTTCGCGCAGCCGAATCAATCGTTTCCGGACTGGCCGTGGAATCGATGACGTGCGCTGCCAAAATGCCGAAACGTTTGGTCTCAAGTACATTGACCTCAATGGTCATTGTCAGCCACCGATCTACCAAAACGTAAGATTTCGAGGCTCACGTAAATTATGATCGCCGCCAAGCCAATCACAATGATCTGCGCAAGCGCGGGATGCATGAAAAAAATGAGCACATGCATCGAGCCCATCGCTGCCACCAGCCCGATGAAATAGGCCAACAAGTACCGCGGCATGTCCCGGGAATGGCTACATCTGCTACGAAAGGCCCAAGTGCGATTGACTAAATAGCTGACTGAGACCATTATGATATATGTGATGCCGGAAACCAGCACCGGGTTAAGACCCGCGAAATGCAGGATAAGAAACAGCCCGTAGCCCAAGAGATTGCATAGAATCCCCACTGCGCCATAACGAACGAAGCGGGTCGCAAACCCTGGCCAGACCACGGCTCAAACCGTTCTGCTAAGGGTGAATTGGATATAGGGAAGATAGTTCTGTACAAACCGGAACTCTAGCAGCCAGTCGAGCAGTCCTGTGCGTCTGAGAATTTGCGCAGGCAAGGCCAAAATGCTCTGCCGTCGCCGGAAAGCATCATCGGTGTCGAGCCGCTCAATCATCTCGCGGATGATCTCTGGATCAACCTCAATCTCCAAGCCGATCTCGCGGGCGGCCTTCCGGATTTCGACAAGACGGACGAAATTAAGGCTCTGGAACAGGCCGGCATTTGCGTTATCTCGCTCGAAACGATCGATACGCTTCTTAAACAAAGCACCAGTAATCCGCTTGTTTAATACGATCGGAAGGCGAAAATGGGATTCATAAGGAAACCCATAATTCGGACACAGAACGACACAGTGCCCACCAGGCGCCATTGAGCGCACAATGAAATTTAGGAAGTCCTTCCAGTCGGGAAGATGCTCAAAAACATTAACAAGGAAGATGAGGTCCCACATCCCATCCTGCGGGAAGCTTTCATAGCCGCCCAGATGTATATCTACCCGACTACGCTCAGCCCGCATTCGCTCAATAAATTCATTAAAGAAATCAAAACCGTCGCTGAAGGGCTCGATGCCTCTGACCGTTAGGAGGGGGAAGCGCTCTGTAATTTCTGCCAACAAGATGCCTGGACCAGATCCCACCTCCAGTACGCGCGCACCATCTGGCAGACCTACAAGTAAAGGAAGTACTTTGCGCAAGCCAAACTCCGCCTCTTCGAGATACATGTCTCCCTTTGAAATTTGCCTAAAATAATTCCGAACGGGCTCGGAGATTTTGGTATCAAGCTGTGATGTAGTGCAAAAATCGTTCATATTCGCGAATTAAATGTTCTGGTCTCAACAATGATACGTGGGCGCCTCTTTACTTCTGAGAATACACGCCCGAGGTAGAAGCCATGTATCCCAAGTGTGGCCATGATCAGTCCCGAAAGGAACCAGACCGACAGGACGGTGCTGGTCCATCCCGGCACGGTAAAGGCGTTACCGAGCCAAGCGGCAACAAGAAGAAGCGAGACAGCTGCGGAAAGCAAGCTGAAGGCAAGGCCAATGATGACACTTAGCTTGAGCGGTCGATCAGAGAAGCGGATAATGATGGCGGTGGCTAGGCGCAGCAGTCGCAGCAAACTGTATGCGCTCTGCCCGACCGCCCGATCCGCCCGGTCCAAACGGTAAGTCTGCCGCTTGAGGCCGGTGAGCGCGATCATCATAGGCAGAAACACCTCCTGCTCGCGGAATTGCAACAGGGTGTCGACCATGCGACGGCTGTATAGACCGAAATTCCCGATATTGCTGATTCGCACGCCGCCCAGCACATTGATCAGCTGGTAGAAAGCGCGCGACGCAAGGCGGCGAAATGTGGAATCTGACCAATTCCCGCGATCCACCACTACCGCCTCGACATCTCTTGCTACGGCTATTTCATGCAGCTTCGGCAGTATCGCCGGATCGTCCTGAAGATCACAGTCCATTACCGCCACCCAGTCACCACGGGCCTCGGCGAGCCCAGCCCAGATCGCCAGATGCTGTCCGTGGTTACGCGATAGCCGGACACCACGTACGCGCTTATCGACCTCGGCCAAGTCGCAGATCAGCGGCCAAGGGTCATCTGGCCCCCGGTCGTCCACCAGCAACAATTCCCAGTCGAGCCCGGCTTTGTCAAAGGCCGAGCGCACAGCATCGCACAATGCCTCTAGGCAGTTACGACAGCCGTAGACGGGGGATACGACGCTTATCATCGGGAAGTGATTCATAAGATGGCCCGCTTTGGCCCCTCAAAGTAGGTCATAGCCACGTCGATCACGTCTTCAACCTGGGAGCCGAGATCGAAAAACATCGGAAGGCGCACCAGCGTCTCGCTGATCCTCTGCGTCACATCCAAAGGACCGGCTGCGCGGGCATAGCGCTGTCCAGCCGGGGCGTTGTGTAAAGGCACGTAATGGAAAGGACACATGATCTCCTGGGCCCGCATATGGGCAATGAACGCCTCTCGGTCATCCAAATCGTTTAAGAGTAAATAGAACATATGACCATTGCCCTTGCAATTGGTTGGAACGCGAGGAGGTCGGACTCTTCCGCGTTCGGCAAGTGGGGAAAAGGCTTGTGTATAGCGGTCAAATATCTCAAGACGACGCTTTTTTATGGTGTCAGCCAATTGTAGCTGTGCATGGAGATAAGCCGCAACCAACTCTCCAGGCAGAAACGACGACCCAATATCAATCCAAGTATACTTGTCGACATCCCCACGAAAAAACTTCGATCGATTGGTTCCCTTCTCGCGAATTATCTCCGCCCTCTCGTATAACTCGGCCCTGTTAACCGTAAGTGAACCACCCTCACCGGAGATTACATTTTTAGTCTCGTGAAAGCTAAATGCAGCCATGTCTCCCAAGCTGCCCGCTGGCCGTTCCTTGTAGGCCGAGCCAAGCGCTTGAGCGGCATCCTCGATCAAGAGGCAACCTGAGTTCTGTGCAATCTCTGTCAATGCATCCATATCCGCAGGAAAGCCTGCATAGTGCACAGCGAAGATCGCCTTTGTCTTTGGCCCTATAGCCTCCGCAACGCGCTTCGGATCAATATTAAGCGTTTCAGGGTCAATATCCACAAACACGGGCACAGCGCCGCGGAGCGCAACCGCATTAGCCGTCGAGACAAAAGTAAACGACGGCATAATCACTTCATCGCCAATCTGAAGATCGCATAGAATTGCAGCCATCTCGAGAGCTGCTGTGCAAGAATGTGTTAATAGAACATGTTGACTTCCAGTAATTGTCCGCAATATATCAACACACTTATTTGTATGAAAGCCGTCACCAGAAAGCTGTCCCCTTTTAATTGCATCTTCTATGTATTCAACTTCGTTGGCAACAATTGATGGTTTGTTGAAAGGTATCGCTTTCATTTCACTGCTCCATGCTATTGGATTGATTCCAACGTTAGGAACCCACGATTTCGAGCGGCGATGATGTCGTCGGGATCGGCTTTCCAGACGAACGGCCGGGTGTTCTGGGCATTGTATTCACGGACGAAGCGGTTAATGGCGGCCTGAAGGTCGGCGACAGAATGGAAGACACCGCGCTTGAGCCTGTGCCGCGTGAGCTTCGAGAAGAAGCCCTCAACGGCATTGAGCCAGGAGCGCGAGGTCGGCGCGAAGTGGAAGGTCCAGCGCGGATGACGGGCAAGCCAGTCGCGCACTTTGTCCTTCTTGCGCGCGACCCCACGGGTCCGGCCGAACACCGGCCCGAGGACAGGCTCCGTTGTCGAGGATCACGTCGACGGTTTGGTCCGCGGGCACCTCGCGTTCGATGCGGTTGAGGAAGCGGATGAACTCCTGATGGCGGTGGCGCTGCATGTTCTGGCCGATGACCGTGCCGTCGAGCACGTTGAGCGCGGCGAACAGCGTCGTGGTGCCGTGCCGTTTGTAATCATGCGTCATGGTGCCGGCGCGGCCCTTCTTCATCGGCAGGCCGGGCTGGGTGCGATCGAGCGCCTGAATCTGCGACTTCTCGTCCACCGAGAGCACCACGGCATGGTCCGGCGGATCGACATAGAGGCCGACGATATCGGTGAGCCCCCCGGCGAAGGCCGGGTCGTTCGAGAGCTTGAAGTGCCGCCAGCGGTGCGGGCTGAGGCCGTGGGCCTTCCAGATCGCCTGTACCGTCGATGCCGCGACGCCGGCCACTTTCGCCATCGCGCGCAGCGTCCAGCGGGTCGCCTCGAACGGCGGCGGCTCCAGCGTCAGGCGGATGATTCCGGCGCCACGTTCCGGCGGGATCGGCGCCTTGCCCGGCGGGCGGATCCTGTCGCGAAGCAGGCCGTCGACGCCCGCGTGCATGAACCGCTCCTGCCAGCGCCAGACGCAGGTCTTGGACTTGCCGGTCTCGGCCATGATCGACGAGGTGCCCAGGCCCTCTCCGCTAAAAAGGACAATACGCGCCCGCCAGACGTACTTCTGCGGGCTCTTGGGGTCCGCGACCAGCGCCTGCAATCGCTGGCGGTCAGAAGACGAGACGGTGAAGGATGTTCCGGCACGCATGCGACAGACTCGCACGACAGGGCCCGCAGAGGTATCCCAAAACGGACTCATCTGAACCGTTCAATCCAATAGTACTTATTCAACTTTTCTCGGCCTAAAGAGCACCACTGTAATTTTATCGCCCTCCGCACCCCAGCTTGGGGCCTCAACCGTAAGTATCGGTATAAATTGCTCATCGAACGTCACACCCATATGTTCCAGCCGTCCAATGAAACTATTGAAGTGGGGTGATCTGTTACCGCCGTTTTCAAGATCCGTCGACCGCGCCAAAATCCAACCTTCTAGAATCTTGCTATCATCCATTTCGGAAAAAATCGTCTGGCTGAACCTTTCTCCAAACGCATCGAGTAGCCACGCCGCACCGGGTGGCCGACCGTTTAACAGAACAACTGCTATTGGCAGCTGACCAGACAAATCGAACACAGTTGGTCGTATTTCGGGCGGTCCATCGTAGGCAGCCATCCGAATTTCTTCAACAAAGCTAGAGATGCTTTGCGTCGTATTAAGCGCCTGGTTGTTTCCGAAATCCGTAAGAATGGTCGCATCCTGCAGCCCACCCGCCATCCGATAGGGGTACTTGATCATATGATACCCAACCATCAAAACAATACTTATTCCGATCATAGTAACGACGCTAACTATATAGTTTCGCTCTCGATCGGTTGATGTTATCGCGGCAACATAAGCAGCTGGGAAAGAATGTCCTATGCCTATGAATAGGATTTGTGAATAGTATGCGTTTTGCGTACCGAAAATAGCGACCAATGGAATGCAAACAAGCCCCAAAATTATAACAACAGTATTCATTTTAAAACCGGGTTTAAATAATATCCACAACGTAAGAAGTATATTTAGATTGAATAAAGTTATCATAGCGGCCTGAATCATAGATCTACCAGTCTCTGTATATAGAATATACGCGGTGGCAATTGGTATAAGATATATAATGCCAAGGATCTGCCGACTATAAATTGATAGCGCATTGCGCCTAATTCTGCCCCCCCCAAGGACAATAAGGATAGCCATTACCACCAATACCGGAACTGCAATAATCCAGCCGACTAGGAAAACTGCGCCTGCTGAGGCCCTTAAATACCAGTAGATACGTTCGATTACGCCATGGGCCATCAGTGATAGCGAGTGTGTTTTCCCATAAGAGTAAACATCAAGGCCGTTTTTAAAACTCTCGATCACATGGCCAACGGCGCCAGTTGTGAGATGAAATACAATTGCAAAAAAAATACCCCCAATTATTGATAAGACGCCGATATTTATAAATAATAGGTATTTTTTTAATTTTACAGATACCGCGATAAAGCAACCCGCAGCAAATAATGTTAGCGCCACCGCACTTGAAGCTTTTATAA
Source organism: Minwuia thermotolerans (assembly GCF_002924445.1). Taxonomy (NCBI): domain Bacteria; kingdom Pseudomonadati; phylum Pseudomonadota; class Alphaproteobacteria; order Minwuiales; family Minwuiaceae; genus Minwuia; species Minwuia thermotolerans. Next base: position 11,966 of record NZ_PIGG01000044.1, on the reverse strand, counting down.
TCACCAAAGCTGCAATAAGAAACCCAAGAATTATGCTCATTGCTGCGCATATATATGGAATCCTATCGATTTCTGCATGTAATATCATTGTTACTGCAGCTATTCCAAAAATACTAAACGCAAGAGATAGACTATTGTAACTTGGATCAATAATAAAACTCGCAAAGTAGGATACAATTGCGACAAATGTTCCAATCAATACATATACCAATCCAATTTTATCTTTTAGAACAAATTTAATTGCCAAGGCTAATGCAAATGCGGAGGCATTCAGTAGAACAATATTCAATATCCGATTTGAAACTATCCCATGTTGTCCAAAAAATAAATTCCAGACCAAGCCAAAATGTGTTAAAGTATAATCAATATCAAAGGGGTGCAGGATATGAAGAAGATAAAATCCATGATCGCCCAGTTCGTAACCAGAATTGATGTTCAAAAATAGAATTATATAAATCGGACCGATAGAGGAAATCAAAAATAGGAGTTCAGATTCTGGATATTTCCTAATTAGCACTAGTTTTCCTTATCAATATTTGTGGTTCGTACAGGCTCATAGATCCAAGTCTCGCTAGATGAACTCGGTACAATTGCCGATTCGAATGGTTTTCGGATACCCCACCCTCCCATAGGTTAGTTCCAGCGCCTGAACCACATCCTCACACCGGCAGGCGAATACGGCCCCCTTTTTTTATACTGTCACTCACTTTCAGTCATAGCTCCCGGAGAAAATGACCCGTGTGGCAGCGTCCAAAGTGAGCGCGACACCGTCAACCGAAGCCAAACCGATACGGAATGTAACACTGTTCGAAGTGCCAAGATAACTGCGTCCAGACGACGAAAACAAAGGTCAGTGCCGCATAGGGCATGATAGTGAAGAATTGCCGGCTTGTCGCCAAGGACAGGTACGGTATGCGCGCGAAGATCATCGCCTGGACCGGGATGAGATAGTAACCGAAACGATCCCCGATGACAGTCGAGACCAAAAGCAGCGAAAGAACGGAGATCATCGCCCAAGCCCCCATGGCTGCAAGCTTATAGTCATCCGGGAATTTTCGGCGCCAGTCAGGCGCCAGCGCCAAAAGAAAAAACAGTCCGGTTAGCCCGAGAATGGCAAGTCGGAAGACCGCACCGGAAGCCTCCAATTCGGTTTCGATGTAACGGCTTTCTGCAATGCCGGCCGCTTCTGTCAGCGACAGAAGATAGAGGCCAGGAAGGGCAAGGATCGCCGCGATCAGAACATTCTCCCGGTTGAACCGGCCAACAACAAAGGGCGCGAAGGCAAGGAACAGCAGGATACTTGAGTGAAAGGTTGCGCCAAGGAGGACCCATGCTACATATACCGCAAGTCGACGATCGATGAAGGCGGTGTAAGCAAGGCACATAAAGCCGATCGCGGCACCTTGGCGGATCGCGGCCATCGGCATGTTGATGATCAGTATCGGAAAGCAAAGGACAAGAAACGCGAGCGGGTCGAGCTGGCGTCGCGCGAAGACATGCAGCCCGAGGAAAAACAGGCCCGCGGTCACGGCATTCAGATACTGGTACGGCACTCCCAAATCGCGCAGGAGCAGGATGAGCCCCCAGTGTCCTGCCTCCCGGGTCGCGAGAGCCTCGCTATATGTGGTCACAATCGGGTAGTTGTAATTGATCAAATACCCTATCCAGTCGCAGCCGACTTCGAACCGAAAGCCAACGAAGAGAAAAAGGCCGATCAAAATGAACCAGTAGAGGACTTGTCGGAGATCGCGTCCAGACCGCCCCAGATAGGCAGCCAACAACAATGCGGCATAGGCGCCGTAATAGGTCAAAGTATCACGACCTCGCGGCATTCCGCCTGAGCGGCCTGTTCCTGCAACCAGGCCTGCAGCATGAGGAGCGACCACAACGTAGCACCGTGATTGGCGCGGTTCTTCTTGTGCACAGACCAGAGCATCTCCACCGGCTCGCTCGCCAGGACACCGTATTCCTCGATGAGATCCCTGGACAAAAGCTTGTCAGCCCAGGACATCAACGGACCACGCAGCCAGCGATCAATCGGAACGGCGAAACCCTGTTTCGGACGCTCCAGCAGCGCCTGTGGAACATAGCGGTAGAGGATATCCCTGAGGACGCGCTTGCCGTTGCCGTTCCGGATCCGGGCCTCCAGTGGCAATGACCAAGCCGCCTCGACCGTCCGCCTGTCGAGATAGGGCGCACGGGTTTCAAGCGAGGCGCTCATCGCCGCACGGTCCACTTTGACAAGGATGTCACCCGGCAGATAGGTGAGCGTGTCCATCGCCATCAGCCACTCCTCAGGGACGAGTTCATCGAGCCCCGGCGGGGCGAAATCGCATCTTTCGGTTTCCGGGGAGGCCAGAAGCAAAGTCGGATCATCCATATGACGAGTCAGGGCCCAGTAAAGTTCCGCAAACGATGTTGCGCGCGCCGCAATTTCACCGAAACGACTCGCCCTGTCGAGTGTCGTTGTCGGCAAGCCGGCGCGGCGCACGAGGGCGCGCATCACGCCTGAGCTGCCACCCCCGACCCTCTGTATGATCTTTCCAATGAAACCTGCATGTCGACGCAATGGCGCCGGAATACGCGCCATCCGCGCCCAGAGTCGCGGCACCATGACATGCCTGTTGTAACCGCCGAAAATCTCGTCGCCGCCGTCGCCGGTCAGGGCCACTGTAACATGCTCACGCGCACGACGGCAAAGAAGAAGCGTCGGTATTTGAGAGGAATCCGCGAAGGCTTCGCCGTAGACCCTTCCCAGATCGGGAATGATCTCGAGCGCGTCTTCCTCGTGGAGGCGATACGTGTTGTGATCCATTCCAAGATGCTCTGCAATGCGCTCGGCATGGACACTCTCGTCGTACCCAAAATCGTCAAAGGCGATCGTAAATGTCCTGATCGGGCGATCGGCGCATTGCCGCATGAGGGCCGCGACCAGGGAGGAGTCGATGCCTCCGGACAGAAAGCAACCGAGCGGCACGTCACTGATCATCTGGGACCTGATGACGTTCTTTAGAACCTCCTCAACCTTGTCAGCAGGGTTTGGTTCGATGCGGCCTCTCCGGCCCCCATTGCGTCCGGCGCGCACGAGATCGGTAAAACTGTTGTAGTCGAAAATACGTTCCTCGCCGGTTTGCGGCTTTATCTGAAGAATGGATCCCGGACGGACCTTTCGTACATCCTTCCAGATACACATTCTGTCGGAAACCACGCCGGTCGCCAGGAATTCCGTCAAGGCGCCTCCATCCAAAACCGGCGCGAAGTCCGGCACAGCCCGAAACGCCTGCAGCTCGGAGGCGAATGCCCAACCTTTTTTCAGTTTCGCGACATGTAGGGGCTTTTCCCCCATGCGATCACGCGCAAGCGACAGCACGCCCTCGCGGCTGTCCCAGAGCGCCAGGGCAAACATTCCCGCTGCCTTGCGCAGAGTTTCCGCAAGTCCCCACCGGCAAATGCCCATGAGAAGAGTTTCTGTGTCGGAATGGCCGCGCCAAGCAATGCTGCCCACGCCTACAGCCAGTTCATCCCTGAGGTCCAGGTGATTGTAAATTTCGCCATTGTAGACGAGCACCAAGCGGCCGTCGCATGACGCCATGGGCTGGGCGCCAGCCGCGGAGAGGTCAATGACCGCAAGGCGCCGGTGCGCCAGCCCAATCCCGCTTGACACGTCTATCCACAAACCGTGGTCGTCCGGGCCACGATGAAAAAGGCGCGCCGCCATTTTCTCCAACCCGCCCGCAGCAAGCCAATCGGTTCCTGTTCCCGGTTTCGCAAGGAGACCGGCAATCCCGCACATATTTAAACCCTACCCTGCACATGCGAAGTCCAAAGCCGCAGCAGGGCGCGCAGGTTCGAGCAGAAACCGCCGAGGGTTTCAGCCACGGATTTCATCGGAACCCTCCTTCGGCTGCGACTGCGCGAGCCACGACCTTTTTCTGAGCGGGTCTTATCCAGCGCCTCCTCAAGGACCTCGCCCCCCAGCGTCATGAACCCGATCGTCCCTCCAGCGTGCGACAGATCGACGATCGACTGCCACCGATATCTCAGCACAACGCCGGTTCTGCGTCCTGCCAAGCGCCTCCCCCGCCTCGATCGAAAAAGCCTTAATCCAGGTAACCTTGGTAGTATTCGTCAAGATATTCGCGCAGGCACACCCGCCAGTCGCGCATGATATTGCAGCCGCGCAATTCGAGCTTCTTGGTGATCAGCCGCTCGGACGCCGGGCGAGCGGCGAAATATTCCGTGGCAAAGAAGTCTGACGATACCGGTATTACGACGATCTCAGCTTCCTTGCCGATTATCCGGGTCAGTTCCTGCGCGACCTCGAGCCGGCCAGTCTCCCCACCACAGACCATGTTGTACACGCCCCAATATTCGCGTCCTAGCAATAGCGCCACATTGCGGGCGAAATCGTGGGTGTAGGTAGGCGTGCCGAGCTTATCATCAACGACATGCAACTCAGTCTTGCCAGCCTTCACCTGCGCCATGATTTTCTGGATGAACTTCTTATCCTTAGAGGGGCCGGCCCCCATCATCCAGCCCGCACGGCAGACCAGAAAGCGGCGCAGGTTCTGCGTGACGAAGCGCTCGCCCATGAATTTCGAGCGCGCGTAATGGCTCAGCGGCGCAGGATCGTCCCAATCGTCATATGTTTCTTTCCGGCCATCGAAGACCCCCGCGGTCGAGATATAGAGGAGCGGGATATCTAGCTTATTGGCGATATGCACCGCCGTCTCAACCGCGATGGTATTGGTGGCATAGGCGTCGTCTGGGTGTTCTTCGCAATATTCCAGGGACGTATGTGCGCCGAGATGGAAAAGGTAGTCGGGCTGGAATGCCTCAACATCGCGCATATAAGCTTTATCATCGCGGAAATCGAGAAATTCCAGCCAGTGATCGTTTACGTTTTTGTCGGTACAGCGGAGGATGTTGTCGGCACCGTAGACTTTGTGGAACGCTTCGCCCAGCATTCCGCCTGATCCCGCAATGTAGATGCGCTTGCCCTTGATCATGTCACCTTCTGCATCACGTCTTTAAGAACTTTGTCGTAATCTCTGCCAACGGCTTGCAGCGAGTAGTTTGCCACTGCATCCTCCCGCGCCCGCTCACCCAGTCGCCGGCGTAACTCCGGATCGCGCACCAGTTCTTCCAGCGCTTCGACCCACTCGTCTTCGGTTTTCACCAGCCGCCCATTGACCCGGTCGGTGATCAGCATCGGCGTGGTGCCAACCTCGGTCGCGACGCACGGCAGGCCGAAGGCCATGTACTGGATCGCCTTGAGGCCGCTTTTGCCCAGCACCCAATCATCGATTGGCAGAGGATAGATGCCGATGTCCAACGCCTGAAGGTCGCGCACCTCGTTCTCGGCGCTCCACCGAACGACTTCGAGAGCGATGCCGGGCAGCTCGTAATCGAAATTTCCGATCACCCGTAGTTTGAACGGCACCCGTTCGGCGAGGCGGGCGAATACTCCACGCAACTGATCAAGATAGATCTTCGACGAAAAGGTGCCGGTCCAGCCGATGGTGACAGGTTGATCGTTGGAGTAGCGTGTCGCGGGTTGGAAGCGCTCTACATCGACTGAAGACGACACATAGCTGCAAGCGGCCGCCGCGTTGATCCTTAGACAAAAGTCATTGAGAAAGGGCGAAGAAGCAATGACGTGATCTGCGGTTCGAATCAGGAAACGTGCCTTGCCCGGACCCTTGATCAACCGCGCGACCGGATTGGGGTTCATATGCTTAGGCAGGTTCTGCTCTATCAAGATGTTGTCTTCGACATCGTAGATGATGCGTCTTGCTAGCGCACGAACCGTCCGTTCCATCCCGCTGGTAAGGAAAGGCGTGACAAACATGAAGACATAGACCAGATCATAGCGCCGCACGCGAAAGAGGTCACGCAATCGGCGCAGGTGGCCGCGCAGCACGCCCGCGATTTTGGCACGGGTATGGCCGGGCTGATAGATGACTTTCCACATCGCGTCATCCATGAAAGGGGAGACCTCGATCTCCCATCCGTCAGCGCGCCAGCGATCGAAATATTGCTCATATTTTAGGCGCTGTCCCGCGGCCACACCTTGGGGAAAGGGACAAAGCACGAGCATCCTCTTGTGCCCCATGCTCAAGCCCCCTTCCGCCCGAGAGCGACCCAATACGGCTCTGCCTCGGAGAAGCAGATATCGGTGAGGCCGGCACCTTTCATCATTGCGGCGATCTCGGCTCGGGTGAAGCGCTGTTCCAGGGGCGTGCCGAAGCGATCGCGGCTGTCGGTACGCATCGTGTAGAAGCTTCTGTCGCGGTAATAGGAAAGGGGCAGCGGCGCGGGGTTGACACCCAGCTTCTCGGCTAGCCGTGCGGTGCGGGCAAGCGGCCAGTAGATCAATGCGGCGAGCAGGTCGGTGGCGACGGTTTTCGCCCGTTCGGGGAGAACACTGACGGTGCAACGAAGTAGCTCCGAGGCGTGCCAGAGCGCGCGGAACCACGCCGGGCGGTTGTCGAAACGGTAGTACAGGTAAATCAAGAACGGCGCGCCAGGTTTGAGAAGGCGCGTGCAGTCGGCCAGGGCGGCGGCGGTGTCGGGGACATGATGCAATACACCTAAGGAATAGCCGAAATCCTGGCTTCCGGGGGCCAGCTGCAGAGTGTCAACGTCGGCATGGTGGAAGATGACGTTATCGATGCCCGAAAGATTCTTTTTCGCCACTTCCAGCGCGCTAGCCGCCGGGTCGATACAATGCAGCCGCCGGACGCGGGGCGCCACCCCGCGCGCCCAACGGCCCGATCCGCACCCCAGATCGAAGCCTTCAGCCCCTTCAGGGAGGCTATCGAATGGGAAGATGTCGAAATAGGTGTCGAACATCGCCGCCCACTCGTCACCTATGAGTCCGGACTGGTCAAAATGCGCCCATTCGGCGCCAAAGGAATCGACGGTTTCGGTGTCGATATTAATTTGCCGAGAATTTGCTTCCATTGACCGCTCGCTTATTTCGTGGGCTCAAAGGGAAGCCGTTAGTTGGCTGTATATTGAGCGATAGTCGGCGACGCCACGCTCGAGCGAAAAGCGCATAAGCGCGGTCTCGCGGCAGCGCGCACGCACTGCCGGGTCTTCGGAAAGCGTAAGGATACGGTCCGCCGCAGCGCCCAGCGATGCGGCATCGAAGTCGCGCAGCGCCACCCCGGTGCCGCCGCCTTCAAGTATTTCCTCCATATCGCCGACGCCGGTGTTCCCTATGCAAGGCACGCCACAGCCGAGGTATTCGGCAAGCTTGGTCGGCGCGCTTGACAATTTTGAGAAACAAGGCCGGATGAGGGCACTGGCCGCATGCATTCGGTGGATGCGAGTAGCGACCTCGGCATGGGAGGCTGCGCCGATTTCGACGCGGCCGGCGGGGATGTCAGCTCGGGTGGCGGCCGCGCGAAGCGCGTCGTGTTCGTGGCGATTGACGATCAGCATTCGCGCCTCAGGGCGCCGGCCCAAGAGGGCGCGGAAGAGCGCCATCGTTTCGTCCATCATATACCAGGTGCCGAAGCTCCCGACATAGCCGAAGACAAAAGGCTCCGGGGCGGGTGGTGCGGCCGGCGGTGCGAAGTGGTCAAGATCGACGCAGGTCGGGATCACGGTGACCGGCGGCGCTGGCTCGTCCCAGTAGTCGAAGGCTTTGATCACCGGCACCGAGGCTTCGGTCAGCGTCACCACGTGGTCGGCAGCGCAAAAAAAACGCCGCTCCAGCCTTTTGGCAATGCGGTAAATCCGGCCTTCGGCGGGCCAGATGCCGCCGTCAACCCGCTCGTCTGCCCAGAAGCCGCGAATGTCGAACAAAAGCCTTGCCCCCGTCAATCGCTTGACGGGCAATGCGATCAGCGCTGGAACATAGGAACGCACATGCACGATTTCGGTCCGCAACCGCCGCGCGAGCCACAGCGCCATCGCCTGTCCGCGCGCGACGTCATATAACGTGGCAGCAGCGCTGGGGCGCTTGTGGTAGCGCATTGGCGTCCAGCCGATCCCTGCGGAGGCAAGCCGCGTGCGCGGCACCGCCACGCGCTCGGGGCTGTCCAGATCGGAGGGCTTTTCAAACGAGATCAGGTGGATCTCGTTTTCATCGGCCAGCCGCTCAAGATAGGCAATGACCTGGCTCTGGCCCAGCGGCTCGGCCATGCCGTCATAGGAGATGTACAGGACGCGGGCCATGTCGAAGTGCATGCCCGCTCAGGGCTTGCGGCAGATCCCCACGAACTTGCCACCACTTTCGGTGACGGCGGGGGTGACGCCGACCTCCTCGACAAATTCGGCAAAGCCCAAGTTGTCCTGAATATCGTCTGAGATGAAGATGCCGCCCGGGCGCAGCGCTGCCCAGATCAGGGGAAAGGCAAAACGGCGACCGTAAAAGCTCTTATCGGAATCGTAGTGCACCAAGTCTACTGAGCCACCAGCCAGCCGCAGCGCCTTTTTCAACCCGTTCCGGTCGGGCTCGCGCACCAGTGTCCAGTTGCCGTGCAGCCGGTCGGGAACGGCGATCCCGACGAAGGCGTCGTTGCCCATCTTGGGATAGGGCATGTCAACCGAGATAAGCTGGCCACCGCCGGCCTTTTCCAGCCCTGACAGGATTGCGAGCGACGACCAGCCGTAAGCGACACCAGTCTCGACCGCTGTCTTTGGTCTTTGTGGGCGTAGCATCGCACTTACCGCGTGTATTAGCGACAGATCGCCCGCCCCTCCCATCTTCACCGACGACCTACGGGCTCGTTCGTCGCCCTCGGCTAGTAGCGCCGGGTTGAGCTCCGGCACCGTGCCTTCCAACCCAATAGCGGCCAGCGCCATTTCCAACGATTGCGCCCGCTTCGCTGCCCATTCGTTCGCGCGGGCGACCTCGTCGGCACCATCGCGGTTGGGGCGTAGCTTGCGCAGTCCCAGTTCAACCGCCTGGGCGTAAAATGTGGGACGCTGCGCGAACCACAGCATCGTCTTGACTTTCTCGATAATCATCCGACTAGCCTCTCCCTGCCCGGTGTCGCGGGGGAAATAGGGTTTCGAGGTAGCGCGCGGCAATCCTGCCGGGCGCGAAATCCGCCGCACGGGCGCGGCGCGGCGCGGGGTCGCCGGGCGCGTCCAGTCCGGCAACCATCGCCTGCGCCAGCGCTGACGCGTCTCCCACGGGCACGAGGCGCCCCAGTTGTCCGCCTTTCAGAATCTCAGCTGGACCCGAGGGGCAGTCGGTGGAGACCACCGGCGTGCCGCAGGCCATCGCCTCGACGATGACGTTGCCGAAACCCTCGTAATCCGAGGACAAGACAAACAGATCGGCGGTCAAGTAGAACGGCGTTGGGTCAGAGTGGAAGCCAGGCATCAGCACCGCTTCGGCTACTCCCGCTTCCCGTGCAACGGCGCCCAGTTCAAGACGCAATTGGCCTTCACCAAGAAGCATCAGCGTGTCGCCGGGCGCACGCATCTGGGCGAAGGCAGCAATCAAGAGGGCTTGGTTTTTCTGGCGCTTGAAAGAACCCACGGAAAGGATTCGCCGCCCGTTTCGTGGCCCCCAGATCGCCTCGGCGCGTGCAAGTTCAGCGTCGTCGGGTAGTAGTGCCGGCACAGGATTGTGGATCACTTCAAATCGACCCGCGGACATGAAGGCAAGGCGTGCTATGTCACTAGCCACGCCGTGTGAGACGGCGATCCTTCGGTCAGCTAGACGGCACCCTACCGCGAGTGAGACACGCAGCATGAGACGGGTCTTCGCACCCCATCCCGCGTATTGTCGGGAAAGGGTGTTGTGCTCGACCAGCGTCACCAGGGGACGACGCGCGCGCGGAATGCGCAGCACCGCCAGCCCGGCCGCGACGGTCAAAGGCCAAAGATTGGCAATCAGCGCCTCAATCTCGATCCGCTCCAATTGGGTGCGTAGCGCGCCGATCACCGCGCGCACACGAGTCGCTTTTAGCGCATGCACCGGTCCCAGCGTACGAGCGTCATCCAGCAGCTCGCCCGCTTCGCTCATCACGATGAAACACGGTGTGTGTCCTGCCGCACGGAATTCCCTCGCCAGCGTCAACGAAAGCCGCTCGGCCCCACCACCGCGTAGGTCGGGCAACACGAGGGCAATCTTCACTTCGGAACTTCAATCATGCGAATTACTCGCGCGGGTCCTCCCACGGCAATCGCGTTGGCAGGGATGTCCGAGGTGACCACGGAGTTGGCGCCAATGATCACATTGTCGCCAATATTCACTCCGCGGGTGATCGTTGCCTTGGCACCAATCCAGACGTTGTTTCCGATCGTCACTGGTGCGGTCAGCATCCCTGCAATTCGGTAGGGGCGGATGCCGGTGGTGTTGTGGTCTTGGTCGCGGATCGTGACATGTTCCGCGATAAGCGCGTCACAGCCGATGGTAACGCGCTCGACCGAGGTGAGGACGCTACCCTGTCCGATGAAGGCATCGGCACCTATTGCAAGCTGCCCCGCGCGTGCAATGAGCGTGCAACCTGGCTCGGCGACGGAGCGAGCACCGATCTCAATCATGCCCCCGTCAGTGGCGCGAACTCGACAGCCTGCGCTCAAACGAACTCCCTTTCCTGGTCGGAAGCCCGAGTACGCGCAGGAGAGAAGCGCCGTCCGAAGCCACCCCCCCCAGTCGGCGTGGAGTGCCATAAAATATTTCAGTATAACTTGCTCCCATGTGTGACTTACAGATGTCAACCGGCTCAGACATCTTAGATGACATAACTCAAAAAATAACTCATTTCGCTTCATGGTGGGTGTTGTTATGACTGCTCGCAAATCGCTCCACAACTCTCTTGGCGATTCCGCGAGGCAATAAACTTACAATAAGCGCCGCCAAAAACTTGCAATTGACGAATAAACTCGGCTGTTCGCCCAAAGCACGAAACAAACATTTCCTCGCCATATAAAAATCCTTAAACTCTCCAATGAAACGATAACCATATAGTCGGTGTGTGCGCATCAGCGCGCATCTTCGCAGCTTCCTAATCTGTTTTGGCAGCAATTTGTTGGCAAAAAATTTTTGCCAGTACAGTATATTTTCTCTATACATTATGTATGGATCTTTACCAATATTATAGTAGTGGTCACGCATTACCGCGACCACCTCGTGTACGTACTCGAACTCAAAATTTATGGCAATTCGGATATAAACTGCTTCACCTTCGGCACGAAATTCTTCATCCAGTGGCGTCACTTCAAAGCATTCGCGACGAAACATCGGGGTAGCGGGATAGACAAAATTTCCATATTTAATGAGTTTCTCAGCAACATTTCCTGTAAAAATTGGCAGTATCGCTAATCGGGTCTCCCCCGTATCCTCATAAAAGCGAGCCCCCCCACCATATACCACGCCGACCTCCGGGCCGCATTGCAGGAATTTCGCCACCTGGATCTCTGTCTTGCGCGGCAGATACCAGTCGTCCGACGGCAGAAAGCTCACGAACTTGCCTCTTGCTATCTCGAGCGCTCGGTTTAGGACATAGCTTTGGCCTCGGTTTTCAGCATTGAGAATCATCGTCACTCGCGGTTCGTCAGCGTATGTGCGGATGATTGAATGGCTCTCGTCGCGTGAACCGTCGTCGATCACAATCAGCTCAATGTCGCGGTAGGTCTGGTTTAGGACACTCTCGATCGCGTTGCTGATGTATTGGGCATGATTATAAGATGGGATAATAACCGAAACTAGCGGCATATCATCCCCTTCGATAGAGCCTTGACTATCAATGCTTTCAATTGTCACCATCTAGTGGATCGAACCTGACCATGGAGTCCCGGGAGGGATTCCCATCATCGTCGGGACGTGCGAGTCTGCGGCATGCGCACGGGTATCAGCTTCGAAGTTTCTCCGGATGACCGCTCTCGTCTTGAGGCGCTCGTCCGGGATCGGAACGCCCCTCAGAACCATGTCTGGCGAGCCCGGATCGTCCTCTGCACGGCCGATGGTTTCGGCACCAACGCGATCATGCGCGAGA
>NZ_PIGG01000043.1 GCF_002924445.1 Minwuia thermotolerans | reverse complement strand
CGGCTCAGCAAGCGTCGCCTGAAGCGCGGCGTGTTCCATTCGCTGGTCGACCTGCAGGCCGCCATCAATCGCTTCGTCGCCGAGCACAACCAGGAGCCCAGGCCGTTCGCCTGGACCGCCGATCCCGACAGGATCATCGAAGCCGTCAAACGCGGGCACCAAGAGTTAGATTCGCTCCACTAGTGGTGCGAAACTAGCGGAAATCACCCCGATAAAGCCGGTCTGCGCGCCCAACCCCACCGTTGCAGCGGAACTCGTTTGTCAGGGTTTGACCACTAGCCCCTGCCAGCCGCGGGAAATTGCCGTTTCAAAATTAACATTTGTTAACATTGCGACGGCGCGCACCGTGTGTACTTCTCAATTTCGGCGGCGGTCATTCGTTCAGCGCTTGTTGAACCGCCGGGCTCCCGCCGATGCTGATAGACACTTTCCGCGAGCCGCATACTCCGCACCTTAGCGCCCGCTTCATCCTGTCCAGCGGGCAGTCGCCTCCAAGCCGTCTCGCCAGCCCCGGAAGGTCCAGCGTCGAGCAGTGACGGCATTCATCGCAGAACGCGTGGACTTGGAAGCCGTCAAAGTCGGCGAGGGTTTCGAGGTTGATCGGGCGATGCATGAACGCCATGAGAACACGCATTGCCTCCGGGCTTGCCTGTCATAGCGTCGCACTTCAGGATGACAGCAACGGGGAATTGCAGAGGGGCAGGGAATGCGAGCGCTGATCCTGTGCGTCGGGCTTCTCTTGCCCCACATAGCCCCCGCCCAGGTGATCGAGATCAATTATGAGGGGTTCAAGGTCTGGGTCGATTGCGATCGCCGCGGGGCGGTGCTCTTCCACTACATCGCCGGCCCGGACACGGGAAACGGAGAACGCGAATCCGGCTACAAGCACGATCCGGAAATTCCGGCGCGTTGCCAGTCCCTGAGCACGGACACCTTCCAATCGACCATCCCGGATGGCGGGCCGCGCTATGACGTTGGCCACCAGGTGCCGGCCAATCACATGGACGGCTCGGAAATGGCCATTGCCCAGACAAACTACTGGACGAACCTTCTGCCGCAGACGGCATCCATGAACCGGGGCGCGTGGCGCGAGACGGAAGATATCATCGAATGCCTGCGGGACCTGGTACCGCTGGAAGTGTGGGGCGGGCCGATATGGGGCGCGAACTTCGCGGATGACCGCTTTGTCGGCACGCATGGCATCCAGACGCCGGCAGCCTTCTGGAAGGTCGCCATTCGAATGGACAGCCGGGAGGCGAATGCCTGGATCGTCCCGAACGGCCCAGCGCCGCGCAGCTCGCTGGATCAATGGCTGGAGACGGTCGCGACCGTCGAGAAGGTCACGGGCCTGACCTTCGATGCCATTAACAAGCACGCAAAGCCGCCGGCATCATGGGTGCGGCCTGAAGGCTGCGACATTAGTTAGGGACCTTCATGGCTGGTCTCTACGCCCCTTCCACACATGCCGCAACGAGGGCCCTGCCCTTACTGCGTCGGATAACGCCGAGTTCTGCTCGGCAGGACTACTCCCCGACCCCCGCTGTCCGCCGTTTCAATATCAACATTTGTCAACATCCCGAGGGCCGCGCGGACGCGACGGCCGCCATCAGTTCCGGGGGCCGATGCGGCGGCCCGGGCATTCGCCTAGACTTGGGGCGATTCGCACTCCGTCCCGAACCTAAGGGAACCTAAAATTGCCGGCCGACCGCATCTTTCAGGGCAGCCTATTTACCCACGACCTGTTACAGGATTCGGTTGCGCAACTGCCCGACTGGCAGGACCTGGACGACAACGCTGTCGACGCGTTAGGCGCACGCCTGCGAGCGATCTTCGACCGCTTTCCGGTCGACAAGACGCCGAATGAAAGCCAGACCGAAGACGATCTTATCTGGCCGGTCCTCGCCGAGCTGGGCTGGACCGCGACGCTGCGGCAACAGAACCTGGCCGCCCGGGGCCGCGAGGACGTGCCCGACGGCCTGCTGTTCGCCGACGACCAGGCCAAGGCCCGCGCCAATCGCCTCGCCGAGGAATGGAGGCGCTACGGCCTCGGCCTCGCCATCGTCGAATCCAAGCGTTGGCTGCGCCCGCTCGATCGCCGCTCCGGCCGCCGGGGCGAGGAAATCGCGCCGTCGACGCAGATGCTGCGCTATCTCCGACGTGCCGAGGACCTGGCGGAGGGCAGCTTGCGCTGGGGCATCCTGACCAACGGCGCCCGTTGGCGGCTCTATTGGCAGGGGGCGCGGTCGGTCTCCGAACAGTTCTTCGAGGTCGACCTGGCGACGGTCCTCGACCTGCCCGATCACAATCAGGGGCTGTTCGCGCTCGACGCCGACGAACGCCGCCACTGGCTGAAGCTGTTCGTTTTGGTCTTCCAGCGCGACGCCTTCTTGCCCGCCGGCCCCGACCCGCGCACCTTCCATCAGCGCGCCCTCGAAGAAGGCCGCTTCTACGAACAACGCGTCGCCGGCGACTTGTCGGAACTTGTCTTCGTCGACGTCTTCCCCGAACTGGCTCGCGCCATCGCCGCCGCTGCACCCGACGCGCCCTTCGAGGACGTACGGGAGGCCGCGTTGGTGTTCCTCTACCGCCTGCTGTTCATCCTCTACGCCGAGGACCGCGACCTGCTGCCGATCCGCGATCCGCGTTACGGGGGCTATGGCCTGCGTGAGAACGTCCGTCGCGACGTCGGCCGGCGGAAGGACCAGGGCGACGTCTTCTCCCCCACAGCCGCGCGCTACTGGGGCGCCGTCGACGATCTCTGCCGCGCCATCAGTCACGGTGACCCGGCGATAGGCCTGCCGCCCTACAACGGCGGGCTGTTTGACCCGGACCGCACGCCGCTGCTCGCACGCATTCGCATCGGCGACGCTGTCATGGCCCATGTCGTCGACCGCCTGTCATTCGAACGCACCGGCGACGGGCGGAAATACATCAACTACCGGGATCTCGGGGTCCGCCAGCTCGGCTCGATCTACGAACGGCTGCTGGAACACGAAATCGCCCGCGACGGCGACGGCGACGGCGACGGCGACGGCATCGTCATCCGCCCCAACATATTTGCCCGCAAGTCCTCGGGCAGCTATTACACCCCCGACGACCTTGTAGGGCTGATCCTGCGCGAGACCGTCGGCCCGCTGGCCGACCGCCCCATGGAATCATTCATGGACAAGGTCGACGAACTGGCCGCCGGCGACATGCCCGACCATCGCCGCATTGCCGCGCTGAAGGGCATCGATCCCGCCTCGCGGATTCTCGATCTCAAGGTCTGCGACCCGGCAATGGGGTCGGGGCACTTCCTGGTCGGCCTGGTCGACGCCCTGACCGACCACGTCCTGGCCGCGATGGCGGATGCCGAGTTGCTGATCCCCGCGGAATGGGGCGACTACGTATCGCCGCTGTCGGAACGGATCGACCATATCCGCGTCACCATTCAGCAGAACGCCGAGCGGCGGGGCTGGACGGTCGACGACGAACAGCTCGACGATCGCCACATCGTCCGCCGCATGGTGCTGAAACGCTGCGTCTACGGCGTCGACAAGAACCCGATGGCTGTCGAGCTGGCCAAGGTCTCGCTCTGGCTGCACACCTTCACCGTCGGCGCGCCGCTGTCCTTCCTCGACCACCACTTGCGCTGCGGCGACAGTCTGTTCGGCGCCTGGGTCAAGGCCGGCCTCGACCGCGCGAAGGCGCACGGCGGCCCCCTGTTCCTGGCCGGCCCTGTCGAACGCGCATTGCGCGCCGCCAGCCCCATGCAGATTATCGAGGGGCTGACCGACGCCGAGATCGCTGAGGCCCATCGTTCGGCCGATGTCTTCGCCGAGGTCGAGGAAATGACCGCGCCGTTGGCCGCGTTTCTTTCGTTCGTTCATGCACTCGAATGGCTCGACATACGCGATGCCGAGGATCGCAAGGCGCTCGACAGCTTCTTCAATGGCGCCTTGGGCGATCCGGTTGCCATCACGCACGGCACCGCCGAGCCGAATGCTTCGAAGGCAAACGGCCGCCGCTTCACCGCCATCCTCGACCGTGCGCGCACGCTGATCGCCGAGGAACGCTTCCTCGCCTGGCAAGTCGCCTTTCCCGGTATTTGGCAGGACTGGGAAGGCGAAGGCCTGACCGGCGGTTTCGACGCCGTCATCGGCAATCCGCCCTGGGACCGGGTGAAGCTGCAACAGGTCGAATGGTTCGCCGCCCGCCGCCGCGAGATCGCGATGCAGCAGCGCGCCGCTGACCGCAAGCGCATGATCGCCGGATTGCAGGCCGCCGGCGACCCGTTGGCAGCCGACTATGACAGGGCGGCGAACCGGGCGGAGACGGCGGCACGGGTGGCTCGGAAGGCCGGTGACTATCCGTTGCTTTCAGGCGGTGATGTGAATCTCTATTCCTTGTTCGTCGAGCGCGCGTTTCAACTTGTTAATTCAGACGGCTACGTCGGTATTTTGGTGCCGTCAGGTATTGCATCTGATCAAACATCCTCAAAATTTTTCAAGCAAATATCAACCGGCGGCATGTTGAGAGCTCTCTATGATTTTGAGAATAAAGGCACAAAACGAAGCCTGTATTTCCCAGATGTGCATGCCCAATTCAAATTTTGCACATTCATATCCACAAAAACGTATCGCAATGGAAATGCAAAGTGCGCATTCTTTATCAATAATACCAGTGATCTAAATAGTACGGAAAAAGTATTCGAAATGTCTCCAGATGATTTTAATCGAGTAAATCCAAATACTGGAACTGCCGCCATATTTTGAACCGCGCCGAGTTTCCCGGAGGCAGTTTCGTTTGAGTCATGCGGCCACGGCGGATTGCTCCGGCATGGCGTAGTAGCGCTCCTCGGCTTCGGCCGGCGGGATGTTGCCGATGGGCTCCAGCAGCCGGCGATTGTTGAACCAGTCGACCCATTCGAGGGTAGCGAACTCGACGGCCTCGAACGAG